>NZ_JAJSZC010000149.1:0-19309 GCF_036815105.1 Streptomyces sp. IBSBF 3136 | reverse complement strand
GGGTGGGCCCGGGGGGCCGCGGTGGCGGAGAGGGCGGCGGCCAGCAGGAGCGCGCGCCGTGTCGGTCCGGAGGTGGTCATCTCGCCGGTCGCCGCCCTCCCGGCTCAGCAGCCGCCGCAGTTGTAGTAGAGGACGTCCCAGTGGTTGCCCTCGTCGGCGTAGATGTTGCCGGAGCCCGACTGGTACTGCGGCGCGCCGTCGCCGCGCAGGCCGATGTAAGTGAAGTTGTTCTTGATGTACGAGGTGACGCAGGTGTTCTTGCCGTAGTCGAGCTTGTAGCCGTTCCAGTGGGAGTAGGTGCCGGAGGCGTGGCCGGTCTCGGTGCCGCCGGTGATGTTGAGGGCGCAGCCGCCGGCCCGCTTGAGGGTCTGGGCGCCCTGGGCGGTGGCGAGGTTGAGCTGGTCGAAGGACGTGCAGGTGGAGTTGTTCCGGTCGGTGCAACCGCCGGAGGACGACCAGGTGATGCCGACCTGCCGGAACATCGACTCGGCGGTGGCCTGGCTGATCTTGGTGACGGCGAAGGCGTCGGTGGCGGTGCCGACGACGGCGACGCCGGGGGCGACGACCAGGGCGAGTGCGGTCAGGACGGAGCGGACCTTCATGACCTCGGTTGCCTTCATGGGAACCCTTCCTGCGGATGGCCGTGCTTCCTGTGGGTCGGCTGTGCAGGTTGCGCACGCCCGATGGTGCCCGAGCTCTACGCGCGTCCGCCAGAGGGCGGACGGGATGACTCACCGTCGTCGCGAAAACACGTTCCGGATGATGTTGAAAACTCAACGGAATAGGTCTACGGTCGGAGTCGTTAGGTTCGTTGAACGTTAAACAGAAAGCCCGCGGCCCCGTCATTCCCGGCCGCGCCCCGTCCCCAAGGAGAACGTCATGGGCATCTTCGGCCGCAAGGAAAGCACCCCCACCGCCTCGGCGCCGGCCGCCGTCAACCCCGATCTGGCCGCGCTGACCGGCGAGTACACCATCGACCCGGCGCACAGCACGATCGGCTTCGTGGCCCGCCACGCGATGGTCACCAACGTCAAGGGCGGCTTCCAGGACTTCACCGGCACGCTGCGCCTGGACGGCGAGAACCCCGAGCAGTCCACCGCGACCATCGACGTCACGATGCAGAGCATCGAGACCGGCAACGCCGACCGTGACGGCCACCTGAAGTCCGCCGACTTCTTCAAGACCGACGAGTTCCCGGCGATGACCTTCCGCTCCACCAAGGCCGAGGCCCTGGGCGGCGACGACTACCGCATCACCGGTGACCTCTCCCTCCTCGGTGTCACCAAGCCGCTCACCATCGACCTGGAGTTCAACGGCGCCGCGAAGGACCCGTTCGGCAACGAGCGCGTCGGCTTCGAGGGCAAGGCCGAGATCCTGCGCTCCGAGTGGGGCCTGACCTGGAACGCGGCGCTGGAGACCGGCGGGGTCCTGATCTCCGACAAGATCAAGCTGCTCTTCGACATCTCGGCGATCAAGAACGCGTGAGCCCCGGGCGGCCCCGCCGCCCCCGCATTCCGAGCGCGCCCGCCCTGCGGTCCCCCGGCACGGGGGAGGGCGGGCGCTCGCCTGTCGCCGGTTCAGAAGCCTCCGCCGAAGTCGCCTCCCCCGCCCCCGCCGCCGTCGAAGCCGCCTCCGTCGCCGAAGCCGCCGCTGAAGTCGCCGGGGTCGAAGTCCGCGCCCGAGACGTCGCCGCCCTGGTAGCCGCCGAAGTCGCCGCCGCCGAACTCGCCGTATCCGGAGCCGTAGTCGGCCGCGTAGGACGGGGTCGCCATCATGCCGCCCAGCACGGTTCCGACCAGCAGGCCGGGCAGGATGCCGCCGCCGAAGTAGCCGCCGGCCCAGGGGCCGTAGGCCGGGCCCGCGTCCCAGTAGGGGCGGCGGCCGAGCTCGGTGTCGACCTCGCGGATCACCGGGTCGCGGCCGTCGGCCAGCCGGGTCGCGTCGGCCGCGCACACCGGGACCTCACGTGGGGCGCCGCCGGGCGGGGTCCAGGCGGCGTCGGTGGCGGACGGCCCGTGGCGGGGGTCGAAGAAGCAGGGCGGCCGACGCTCCGGGAGGGGGCGGCCCTCGCGCCGGGCGGCCAGCTGGGCGAGCGAGAAGCGGCCGTCCTCCAGCGCCTCGGTGACCGTGCGCACGTCCTCCGGTCTGCGGGCCTCGGCCATGCGCTGCTTGGCCTGCTCGTAGGCGTCCAGCGCCCGTTCGTAGTCCGCGCGCATGGCGTCGTCGGCGCCCGCCTCGGCCGGGTGGAAGTCCAGCCGGTCCAGTTCCTCGCCGAAGGCGGTGATGTCCTCGTCGACGACCACCCGCAGGCGGTCGAGGGCGGCCCGCTGTTCCTCGTCCCGGCGGCGGCGGTTGCGGCGGACCAGGGCGTAGGCGCCCGCTCCCCCGGCCACCAGGACCGCGGCCGTGGTGATCAGCGCGGTGCCGGAGACTCCTCCCCCGCCCGGTCCGGACGAGCCCCAGGAAGCGGGGGCGTGGCCGCCCATGTTGGCCAGGGCGCGGTGGGTGAAGTCGGTCAGCTGGGTTCTGGTGCCCTCCCCCCGCACACTGGCGACGAGGTTGCGCACCGCGGCGTGCGGGAGGACCGAGGAGTCGGCGCGGGCGTCGAAGCGGTCGCCGAGCCGGATGGCGTACAGGCCGGTGACGCCGGTGGCCGTGCGCAGGGCGGAGAAGAGGTTCTGCGTGGGGTACCCGGCGGGCAGCACCGCGATGAACAGGGGCTTGTTCGCGTCCTTGATCTCGCGGGCGAGCGTGGCGGCGCCGGCGGCGGTCAACTGGCCCGAAGCGGCCGGGTCGACGTACACCGGCCCCCTGCGCAGGGCCTCGGCGATCGTGGACACGCCGGTCGCCGTCCGGGCGCGGGGCGCCGCCTGCGCGCCGGGCGCCGTCCTCACCCCCTCGGCCGCCCTCGCCCCGGGTGCCGGCGCGGTCACGAGCAGGAGCATCAGGATGGCCAGCAGCAGGGCTGGGAGGCTTCGGGTCCGCAGGACGGCCTTCATCCTTCGACGCTACCCGAAGCCTCCCGATACCGGTGACATGTGCCCCGGGAGCAGGGCACGGCGGTCTACGCGGCCCGGTACGCCTCCGTCAGCTTCCGCACCGCCTCCCCGTAGTGGCCGGTCAGCAGCAGGTGGTCGGCGTCGGCGAAGGGCCCGGAGACCGCGGAGTCGATCCGGCCGCCCACCTTCCGCTGGACGATCAGCCGGGCCTCGGTGACCAGCGCGCGCCCGGTGCGGTCGGCGCCGGCCCGTTCGGCCGCCCGCGCCGCCCGGGCGAGGGCGGCCAGGGCCGTCGCTCCGCCGTGCGGGACGCGGGTGCGGGTGGTCAGGCCCCAGCCGTAGGGGAACTGCGGGTCGTACGCGGCGTCGCCCACGTTGATCGGCAGCTGGGCGGCGGACCTCGGCCAGGTGACCGGGAGCTGCCCGGTGAAGGGGCGGCTGCCGTACAGCACGTCGGCCACGCCCCCGCCCTCGGTGCCGGGCAGCCAGGAGGCCACCAGCGCGTCGATCCGGCCGAGCCGGTCGCCGATGAGCTGCGGGCGCCCGGAGACGATCAGCACCGCGCACTTCATGGCCGCGCAGACCTTGTCCACGGCAGCCTGGTCGGCGGCGGACAGCGTCAGGTCGTGGCCGTTGCCGACGTCGCCGACGCCTTCCGCGTAGGGGGTCTCGCCGACGACGACCACGCCGACGTCGTACCCGGCGGTCGGGGCGGACGCGTCCTTGGAGTAGGTGACGTTCCCGCCCGCCTCGCGCATGCCCTGGAGGATGGTGGTGCCCGGGGTGATGTTCCCGGAGGAGCCCTGCCAGGTGACGGTCCAGCCGCCGCTCTGGTTGCCGATGTCGTCGGCGTTCGAGCCGGCGACGTACACCTTCTGGCTCTTCTTCAGGGGCAGCAGTCCCCCGCTGTTCTTCAGCAGCACCTGCGACTCGGCGGCGGCGGCGCGGGCCACGGCCCGGTGGGCCGGGGAGCCGATGGCGGCGGCGCCGGCGGTGTCGGCGTAGGGGTGCTCGAACAGGCCGAGACGGAACTTCTGGGTGAGGATCCGGGAGACCGCGTCGTCGATCCGCCGCTCATCGACCCGGCCGGCCTTCACCTCGTCGGCCAGCGTCGAACTGAACTCCTTGTAGCTGTAGGGCACCATCATCATGTCGACACCCGCGTCGACCGCCGTGCGGACGTGGGCCGGGTAGTCGCCGGGCAGCTGGTCGATGGCGTTCCAGTCGCTGATGACGAAGCCGTCGAAGCCCATGCGGCCCTTGAGGACGCCGTTGATCATGTCGGCACGGGCGTGCATCTTGACGGGACCCCGCCCGTCGCCGAGGACGTCGAGCGAGGAGTACGACGGCATGACGGTGCCGACGCCCCGGTCCACGGCCGTGCGGAACGGCGCCAGGTGGACGGCTTCCAGCTCCTGCCGGGTGACCTTGGTGACGCCCTGGTCGATCTTGTACGTGCCCGTGGTCGAGGAGCCGTACTCCGTGCCGCCGTCGCCGACGAAGTGCTTGGCGGTGGCGAGGACCTTGTCGTTCCGGCGCAGGTCGGCGCCGTTCGCACGGCCCTGGAGGCCCTGGACGATCGTCTCCATCGACTGGACCAGCGCCGGGTCCTCGCCGAAGGACTCGTAGGAGCGGCCCCAGCGCTCGTCGCGGCTCACGCACAGGCAGGGGGCGAAGTCCCAGGGGACGCCGGTGGCCCGTACCTCGGCGGCGGTCACCGCGCCGGTCCGTTCCGCGAGGGCGGGGTCGCGGGTGGCGCCGATGCCGATGTTGTGCGGCATGACCGTGGCGCCGACCAGGTTGTTGTGGCCGTGCACCGCGTCCACGCCGTAGATCAGCGGGATCTGGAAGCGGGTCGCCCGGGCCCGCAGCTGGAAGCCGTCGATCATCTTCGCCCAGGCCGCCGGGGTGTTGGGCGTGGGTGTCGAGCCGCCGCCGGACAGCAGTGAGCCGAGGCCGTACGCGGCGACGTCGGCCCCGGTGCCCACGGCCCCGCGCTCGGCCTGGGTCATCTGGCCGGTCTTCTCCGCCAGAGACATCCGGCCCAGGAGGTCGGCGACCCGCTTGCGTACCGGCAGCCTGGCGTCCAGGTACGGCAGTCCGTGGGCGTCGATGACGACCTGCGGGGTCTCGGCGGGCGCCTTGGCGCCGCTCACGGTGAGCCCCAGCGGGACGGTCTCGGCGGGCTCGGCCGTCTTGTCCCGCAGGGTGCGCACCTCGACGGTCCGGGTGGTGCCGGAGGCCGTGCCGGCCGGGAAGGTGAGGGTGCCGGAGACCGGGGTGTAGTCCCGGCCGGGTTCGGCGGTGCCGTCCGTGCGGGTCGCGTAGGTGACGGTCACCGGTTCGTCGAGCGGCGCCGAGCCGGTGGTGGCCACGGTGATCCCGATCCTGGCGGTGCCGCCCTCCGCGACGGTGTGGACGGCCGCGTCGGTCGTGACGGAGGCGCGCAGCGACTGGTCGGCGCGGCCGTACAGCTCGACGCCGTCCATGGCGAACTGCCCCTTGACGCCGACCGGGAGGGTGACGGCGTAGCCCCACATCCGGTCGAGGCCGAGGACGTGGTCGATGCCGCCGACGGGCTGGTAGTCGGTGCGGTAGGCGAAGTCGGTGAAGGGGAGCTCGACCTGCTTCCAGCCGGTGAAGTCGTCGGTGAAGGAGGTGGTCCAGAGTTCCGAGGCCTCGCCGTCGTGGCCGCCGTCCTTGATCTCGAAGGGGATCTTCTTGCCGTTGTCCTGGCCGTCCCACCAGAAGCGGATGCCCCGGTGCGCCGACCAGTCGTGGGCGGGCTCCCCGGCGGCGAAGTCGTGGGTGAAGCCGCCGTAGCCGCTGATGTCGTAGCTGCCGGTGAGGACCTTGGCGCCCTCGGGGGCGTCGGAGCGTGCGGTCAGCCGCAGCGCCGGCGGGTCGTCGGAGTCGCTCCCCCAGGTGAAGATGCCCTCGGCGGGCTGGGAGGCGAAGGGGACCTCCCCCTCGAAGCGGTCGACGGGGACGGGCGGCGGGTCGTCGGCTGCTCGCGCGGTCGCCCAGGGGAGCAGACCGGTGAGGAGTGCGGCGGAGACGAGCAGGGCGGTTCTTCGCATGGACCTTCCCTCGACTCTCATGGTTCACTCATGACTTAGCTCACGACATGAGTTAACTGGGGGCCCACACAACCGTCAAGACGGCACGTCAGGACGGCCGGGCGCTGCAAGTCCCCCCACACGTCAGGCACGTTGGCTCTCCCCAGAAGGGCGACGCACCATGCGAACTCCCCTGCGCACCACCCGGCTGCTGCTCGCCGGCCTGCTGGCCACCGCCGGGCTCACGACCCTCGGCACACCGTCCGCGCACGCGGCCGGCGAACAGGTCACCGCGTGGCTCACCACCACCGACGACTCCGCCGGTCGGCACGTCGTACGCGGTCTCCAGGCCCAGACGCCGTTCGCCTTCCAGGCCGGGACCGGTGGCGGCGGCGAGAACATCACCGTCGACGAGAACACCCGGTACCAGACCTTCACCGGCGGCGGCGCGTCCTTCACGGACACCGCCGCCTGGCTGATGAACAGCAGCGGGGCGCTGTCCCGGAGCACCCGGGACGCGACCATGCGCAAGCTGTTCTCGCCGGCGGACGGGATCGGGCTGTCGTTCCTGCGCAACCCCATGGGCGCCTCGGACCTGGCGCGGTACGGGTACACGTACGACGACGTGCCCGCCGGCCAGACCGACACCTCGCTGGCGAAGTTCTCCGTCGCGCACGACCTCGCGGACGTCGTCCCGCTGACCAGGCAGGCGCTTCAGCTCAACCCGGCCCTGACGGTGATGGCCTCGCCGTGGACGGCACCGGCCTGGATGAAGGACAGCGGCTCGCTCGACGGCGGCTGGCTGAAGGCCGAGGACTACGGCGCGTACGCCGCGTACTTCGTGAAGTACCTCCAGGCGTACCGGGACCAGGGCGTGAACGTCTCCTACGTCACCGCGCAGAACGAGCCGACCTGCTGTTCCGGCTATCCGTCGATGAGCTGGAACGGGAACGGGCTCGCGTACTTCACCAAGAGCGAGCTGCTGCCGAAGCTGCAGGCGGCGGGCCTGACCACCAAGGTGCTGGCGCACGACTGGAACTGGGACGTCTACGACTCCTACGCCGCCCAGACGGTGGACGACCCGGCCGTGCGCAACCACCCCAACTTCGGCGGGATCGCCTGGCACGGCTACGGCGGTGACATCGGCAAGCAGACGACCGTGCACGACCGGTACCCCACGCTGGACGCCTTCGGCACCGAGCACTCCGGCGGCACCTGGATCGCCGACCAGCAGCGCGAGGACATGTCCAACATCATCGACTACACGCGCAACTGGGCGAAGTCGGTGACCAAGTGGTCGCTCGCGGTGGACCAGAACATGGGCCCGCACAACGGCGGCTGCGGCACCTGCACCGGGCTGATCACCGTGCACGACGGGGACGGCGCGAGCGGGACGGTCGACTACACCGTCGAGTACTACGACATGGGCCACCTGACGAAGTTCGTCCGCCCGGGCGCCCAGCGGATCGCCTCCACGGCCTCGTCCGCCGTGCCCAACGTGGCGTGGCGCAACCCGGACGGCAGCAAGGCGCTGATCGCGTACAACGGCTCGTCGTCCGCCAGGTCGGTGACCATCGACTGGGGGGCGCAGCACGCCACGTACTCGCTGCCCGGCAGGACCTCGGCGACCTTCACCTGGTCCGGCACCCAGTCGGGCGGCGGCGGCCGCTCCGGCGCCTTCGTGGGGCTCGCGGGCAAATGCCTGGACGTGGCGGGAGCGTCCAGCGCGAACGGCACGGCGGTACAGCTCTACGACTGCAACGGCAGCACGGCGCAGCAGTGGACGCTGCCGGGCGACGGTTCCGTGCAGGCCCTCGGCAAGTGTCTGGACGTCAGCTCGGCCTCCACCGCGGACGGGGCCAAGGTCCAGCTGTACGACTGCAACGGCACCGGTGCGCAGAAGTGGTCGTACGACGCGTCCACCGGCGACGTGGTGAACACGGCGGCGAACAAGTGCCTGGACGTCACGGACAACTCCTCGGCGAACGGGGCGAGGGCCCAGATCTGGTCCTGCACGGGCGCGGCGAACCAGAAGTGGAAGCTCCAGTAGGACGCAGTGCCGTGTCCCGCCTCGACGGGGCGGGACAGGACGGGGGCCGCCGTGCTGCGGATCGGCGGCCCTCCGCACATGCTGGTGGTGCGGGGAGCCGCCAGCCCGGAGGGGAAGCCGACATGACCACACCGCAGGACCTGTTCATCGTCGCCACGGACGTCCCCGGCGACCGCCCGGTGGAGCAGGGCGACCTGTCGCTGGCCCTCGCGGGTGCCGAGCTGATCGACCTCCTCGGCGCCCGGGCGCTCTCCCTGGACGACGAGCGCATCGTGCCGGGTCCGCCGCTGTCCGTGGGTGACCGGCTCCTGGACGAGGCGGGTTCGTCGCTCGTGCGGCAGGAGCCGTACGAGACGGTCGAGGACTGGCTGTGGCGCCGCGGGGAGGGGCTGACCGGGATCTACCTCGACGAGCTGGACGCCCGGGGACAGCTGACGGGCGAGCGGCGGCACTGGCTTCCGTACCGGCCGAAGGCCGACGCGGCCGCCGGCACCGAGGCGCGTCGCCACGCCACCGACCGGTGGGAGTCCCACGAGCCGGTGCTCGCCGGCCTCGCGGCGGCCCTGGGAGTCGGGGACGCCGAGCCGGCCGAGGAGGACCTCGGCGACGACGCGGTCGTCACGGTGCTGGCCGCCGTCAACCACGCGCTGACGGAGCTGGAGGGCGTACGGCAGCGGCGGCGCATCGAGAACGCCGCCTTCGACAACATCTGGCGCGCGCCCTGACCCCCGTTCCGGCCGGCCGTGGCACCCGGCCGGGCCGGCGGCGGTCCGCACCGCGCTCCCGGGGCGGGGGCGCGGTGCGCTCGTGCCGTCACTCGGCCGGTTCGACCCCGGCCCGCAGCAGCCCGTAGGTGTAGGCGTCCTCCAGGGCCTGCCACGAGGCGGCGATGACGTTCTCGGCGACCCCGACCGTGGACCACTCGCCGGCCCCGTCGGAGGTGGAGATCAGCACCCGGGTGGTGGAGGAGGTGCCGTGCACGCCCTCCAGGATGCGGACCTTGTAGTCCACCAGGTCCAGCTTGGCGAGCTGGGGGTAGATCTTCTCCAGGGCCACGCGCAGCGCCCGGTCCAGGGCGTTGACCGGGCCGTTGCCCTCCGCGGTGGCGACGATCCGCTCGCTCTTGGCCCACAGCTTGACCGTGGCCTCGTTGGCGTGGGTGCCGTCGGGCCGGTCCTCGACGATGGCCCGCCAGGACTCGACGTCGAAGTACTTCAGCGGCCTGCCCTCGACCTCGCCGCGCAGCAGCAGCTCGAAGGAGGCGTCGGCGGCCTCGTAGGTGTAGCCCGCGAGCTCGCGCTCCTTGACCCGCGCGACCACGCGGCCGACCAGCTCCCGGTCGCCGCCGAGGTCGACGCCGAGCTCCTTGCCCTTCAGCTCGACCGAGGCGCGGCCCGCCATGTCGGAGACCAGCATGCGCATGGTGTTGCCGACCAGCTCGGGGGCGATGTGCTGGTACAGGTCCGGGTCGACCTTGATCGCCGAGGCGTGCAGGCCCGCCTTGTGCGCGAAGGCGGAGACGCCCACGTACGGCTGGTGGGTGGAGGGCGTGAGGTTGACGACCTCGGCGATGGCGTGGGAGATCCGGGTCATCTCGCGCAGCCGGCCCTCCGGCAGCACCTTCTTGCCGTACTTCAGCTCCAGGGCCGCCACGACCGGGAAGAGGTTGGCGTTGCCGACGCGCTCGCCGTAGCCGTTGGCGGTGCACTGCACCTGGGTCGCGCCCGCGTCGACCGCGGCCAGCGTGTTGGCGACGGCGCAGCCGGTGTCGTCCTGGGCGTGGATGCCGAGCCGGGCGCCGGTGTCGGCGAGGACCGTGGAGACGACCGCGTGCACCTGGGCGGGGAGCATGCCGCCGTTGGTGTCGCAGAGGATGACGACGTCGGCGCCGGCCTCGGCGGCGGCGCGTACGACGGCCTTGGCGTACTCGGGGTTCGCGCGGTAGCCGTCGAAGAAGTGCTCGCAGTCCACGAAGACCCGGCGGCCCTGGTCCCGCAGGTAGGACACCGTGTCGCGGACCATCTCCAGGTTCTCGTCCAGCGTGGTGCGCAGCGCCAGCTCCACGTGCCGGTCGTGCGACTTGGCGACCAGGGTGATCACCGGGGCACCCGACTCCAGGAGCGCCCTGACCTGCGGGTCCTCGGCGGCCTTCGCGCCGGCCCGGCGGGTGGCGCCGAAGGCGACCAGCCGGGCGTGCTTGAAGTCGATCTCGGCCTGCGCGCGGGCGAAGAACTCGGTGTCGCGCGGGTTGGCGCCGGGCCAGCCGCCCTCGATGAAGCCGACGCCGAAGTCGTCCAGGTGCCGTGCGATGGCGAGCTTGTCCGCGACGGTGAGGTTGATGCCCTCGCGCTGCGCGCCGTCGCGCAGCGTGGTGTCGAAGACGTGGAACGAGTCGTCGAGCTCGCTGGTTGCCGTCTCGGTCATGGTCTCAAGGCTCCTGATTGTGAATCTTCGGTCTAACCGGAATGACCGGCTCCACCATCCCCCCAAGGGTCCCGCGCGCTCCGCCGCCGGCTTCGGGTGGGCCGGAAAACGAAAAAACCCCTCGCGGGTGCGAGAGGTCTGCGCGCGGGTCGAGGACGACGGTGGCCACCCGCACCTGGTCGTACGAGGTGGTCACTGCGGACCGGCGCGCCTGCTGCCCATAATCATGGCGAACGAGAGCACGCAGGCAGTCTGGCACAGCACCGCCCCGGTCCACCGACCGTCTCAGGATGCGGTCGTCAGGCGTCCACCGCGAGCAGCGCCTGGTCGAGGAACTCCCGGACGTGCGCGATCACCTGCGGGCGGTCAGTGCCGCGCAGACCGATGGCGACGTGGATGGAGAAGCCGTCCAGCAGGGCCCGCAGCCGGGCGGCGAAGCGGTCGGCGTCCACCGGGCGGAACTCGCCGCGCGAGACGCCCTCGGCGATCAGGGCGACCAGGTCGCGGTGCCAGGCGCCCTCGATGGCGGCCTGCCGTTCACGGCCGGCGTCGTCGGCGTTCTGCGAGCGGTTCCAGACCTCCAGCCACAGCGTCCAGTGCGGGTCGCGGTGGCCGTCGGGCACGTACAGGTCGACGTACGCCTCCAGGCGTTCCCGGGCGGTCCCCGGCCGGGTGAGCAGACGGCCGCGCTCGGCGCCCAGCCTGCCCTCGCTCCACTCCAGGGTGCGCAGCAGCAGCTCGTCCTTGGAGTGGAAGTAGTACAGCAGATGGCCGCTGCTCATCCCGACCTCGCGCCCGAGGGCGGCCATGGTGAGCTTCTCCAGACCGCGCTCGGCGATCATGTCCATGGCTGCGACGAGGACCTCCTCGCGCGGCGGCGCGTTCCTGCGCGGACGGGCCGCACCGGCCATCTGCTGCTCCTGTACGTCTACGGGTCCGGTACGTGTCAGACCTTCGGCTGCTGCTGGGTGATGCAGTGGATGCCACCGCCACCGGAGAAGATCGTACGGGCGTCCACCAGGGTGACGGTCCGCTCCGGGAAGAGACGGCGGAAGATCCCGGCGGCGATCTCGTCGCGCGGGTCGTCGAAGCCGCACAGCACGACCCCGCCGTTGCACAGGTAGTGGTTGATGTAGGAGTAGTCGGCCCAGTGGCCGTCGGCCTCCAGGGCGGTCGGGGCGGGCACCTCGACCACCTCGAGGCGGCGGCCGCGCGCGTCGGTCGCCGACTTCAGCAGGCCGATGACCTCCCGGGTCACCTCGTGGTCGGGGTGGGCCGGGTCCGGCTGATGGTGGGCGACGACGACCCCGGGGCGGGCGAAGGCGGCGACGATGTCGACGTGCCCGAGGGTGCCGAAGCCGTGGGGAGGGTAGTCGCCGGTCAGGCCGCGCGGCAGCCAGATCGCCTTCCGGGTGCCGAGGTGGGCGTGGATCTCGGCCTCGACCTCCTCCTTCGACCAGTGCGGGTTGCGCTCGGGACCGAGCTGCACGGTCTCGGTGAGCAGCACGGTGCCCTCGCCGTCGACGTGGATCGCGCCGCCCTCGTTGACCAGCTTCGAGGCGTACGTCTTCGCGCCCGCGCGGTCGGCGACGAACGAGGCGATCTCGGCGTCGTGCTCCCAGCGGGCCCAGTGCTGGGCGCCCCAGCCGTTGAACGTCCAGTCCACGGCGCCCAGCCGGCCCTGACCGTCGGTGAGGAAGGTGGGGCCGATGTCCCGCATCCAGGCGTCGTCCAGGTCCCGTTCGACGGTGTCGACGCCGGGGCCCAGCAGGGTCCCGGCCTCGGCGGACTGGCCGGGGCCGCAGACCACCGTCACCGGCTCGAAGCGCAGCACGGCGTGGGCGACCGAGGCCCAGGCGGCGCGGGAGCGGGCGAGGTCGTCCGGGTCGTCGAAGGTGGGGTTGGGACCCGGCCACGCCATCCAGGTGCGCTCGTGCGGGGCCCACTCGGCGGGCATGCGGAAGCCGTCGGCGGCGGGGGTGGTCATCGGTCGGGTCCTTAGAGGAAGTAGAGGCGGTTGAGGGAGACGGACTCGGCGGGCTCGGAGCGCAGCGGGTCGCCGTCGAGGGTGACCAGGCCGGTGCGCTGGTCGACGTCGACCGCTCCGACGCGGGCGTTCAGGCGCAGGTCGGCCGGGCCGATGCCGCGGGTGCCGCGCACGGCGACCCGGCGGCGGCGGGTGGGCATCGTGTCGTTGCCCTGGTCCACGGCGGCCTGGGCGACGAAGGCGACCGAGATGTCGGCGGGCGTGCTGCCGTGCGCGCCGAACTGCGGGCCGAGCACGAGTGGTTCGCAGGTGTCGGTGGCCGCGTTGGGGTCGCCGACCACGCCGTAGGCCGGGAAGCCGGACTTGAGGACGAGCTGCGGCTTGGCGCCGAAGTACTCGGGGCGCCACAGCACGATGTCGGCGAGCTTGCCGACCTCGATCGAGCCGACCTCGTGCGCGAGGCCGTGGGCGATGGCCGGGTTGATGGTCAGCTTGGCCATGTAGCGCAGCACGCGGGCGTTGTCGTCGCCCTCGCCGTCGCCCTCCATCGGGCCCAGCTCGGCCTTCATCTTGCCGGCCATGGCGAAGGTGCGCCGGACCGTCTCGCCGGCGCGCCCCATGCCCTGGGCGTCGGAGGAGGTGATGCCGATCGCGCCCAGGTCGTGCAGCACGTCCTCGGCGCCCATCGTGCCGGCCCGGATGCGGTCGCGGGCCATGGCGGCGTCGCCGGGCAGGTCGGTCTTCAGGTCGTGGACGGAGACGATCATGCCGTAGTGCTCGGCGACCGCGTCCCGGCCGAAAGGCAGGGTCGGGTTGGTGGAGGACCCGATGACGTTCGGGACACCGGCCATCTTCAGCACGTTGGGCACGTGCCCGCCCCCGCAGCCCTCGATGTGGAAGGCGTGGATCGTGCGGCCCTCAAGGACCCGGAGGGTGTCCTCGACCGAGAGGCACTCGTTGAGGCCGTCGCTGTGCAGGGCGACCTGGACGTCGTGCTCCTCGGCGACCCGCAGGGCGGTGTCCAGGGCGCGGGTGTGGGCGCCCATGTCCTCGTGCACCTTGAACCCCGAGGCCCCGCCCTCGGCCAGCGCCTCGATCAGGGGCGCGTCGTGGGAGGACGAACCGCGGCCCAGGAAGCCGATGTTGACCGGCCAGGCGTCGAAGGCGTTGAAGGCGTGCCGCAGCGCCCACGGCGAGTTGACGCCGACACCCCACACCGGGCCGAACTCCTGGCCGATGATCGTGGTGACGCCGGAGGCCAGGGAAGCCTCCATGATCCGCGGCGACAGCAGGTGGACGTGGGTGTCGACGGCACCGGCGGTGGCGATCATGCCCTCGCCGGAGACGATGGACGTGCCCGTGCCCACCACGACGTCGACCCCGTCGAGGGTGTCGGGGTTCCCGGCCCGTCCGACGGCGCAGATCCGGCCCTCGCGGATGCCGATCGAGACCTTGCGGATGCCCTGCGCGGCGTCGATCACGACGACGTTGCTGATCACGACATCACAGGTGGCGCGGACTGCGGCGGCCTTCAGATGCAGCCCGTCGCGCGCGGTCTTGCCGAAGCCGGCGAGGAACTCGTCGCCGTACTTCTGGGCGTCCGCCTCGACCCGGACGACGAGGCCGGAGTCGCCGAGCCGGACGCGGTCGCCGGCCCGGGGGCCGTGCGTGGCGGCGTAGGCGTGCGGGTCGACCTGGGTGGCACGGCTGACCTCGCGCCCCTTGGAGCGGCTCATCGCTCGTCCCCTTCCGGTGTGATGCCCAGGTAGCCGCAGGCGGCGGCCCGGCGCAGGGCCTCCTCGCGGGCCCCCGGCGCGTCCAGCGGCCCGTCGACCAGGCCGGCGAAGCCGATCGCGATCCGCTCGCCGCCGATCGGCACGAGCCCGACCTCCGCGCTCTCACCGGGACCGAACCGCACCGAGGAACCGGCGGGCACGGCGAGCCGCATGCCGTAGGCCCTCTCGCGCGGGAAGTCCAGCCGCGGGTTGGCCTCGAAGAAGTGGAAGTGGGAGGTGACGGAGACCGGCACGGTCGCGGTGTTGGTGACCCTCAGCCGGACGGCCGGCTCGGGCTCGGTGTGCTCCGGCCCCGGCAGCAACGCGCCCGGGCCCTCCTCGCCCGCGCCGGCGCCGATGGGGTCGCAGACCACGGCGAGCCGGGAACCGTCGTCGAAGACCGCCTCGACGTGAACCTCGGTGACGACGTCGGCCACCCCCGGCAGCACGTCCTCGGGGCCGAGGACGGACCGGGCCGCCTCGATGGCCTCGGCGAGCCGCCTGCCGTCCCGCGCAGCCTCGCAGACGGTGTCCGCGATCAGCGCGGTCGCCTCCGGCACGTTCAGCCGGAGGCCGCGGGCCCGGCGGGCCCGGGCCAGCTCGGCGGCTCCGAAGAGCAGCAGCCGGTCACGTTCCGTGGGGGTGAGTCTCACGACGCGGCACCTCCTTGCCTTCCATTGCTTAGAACATCACTCTAAACGCACTTTCCATAGAACAGAAGCATTGACCGGCGACCGCCGTTCACGACACATTGAACGTCGCTCAAACCATGAGGCGGCCGTCGAAGGAGACCAGCCATGCCGATCGAACAGCGCGGTGTCGACACCATCCCGGACGAGGAGCGGACCAGCGGGCCACGGGACCTGGTCTCGATCCTGCTCGGCTCCAACCTCTGCCTCGGAGTGATCATCTTCGGCTGGCTGCCGGTGTCGTTCGGGCTCGGCTGGTGGGCCTCGGTGAGCGCGGTCGTCGCGGGCACCGCGGTCGGCACGGTGTTCACCGCCCCGCTCGCCCTGGTCTCCCTGCGCACCGCGACCAACCTGTCCACCTCCTCCGGGGCGCAGTTCGGGGTGCGCGGCCGGCTCGTCGGCTCGGTCGTCGGCCTGCTGCTGGCCCTCGGCTACACCGCCCTGACCGTGTGGATCGGCGGTGACGTGATGGTGAGCGTGCTCGGCCGGCTGTTCGGGCTGCCCGCGGACGGACTGTCGTACGCCGTCGTCTACGCGCTGCTCGCCGCGGCGACGGTCGCGGGCGCGGTGTACGGCTACCGGGTGCTGCTCTCCATGTCCCGGGTGCTCGCCGTGGGCATGACCGCCCTGCTGGCCCTCGGCATCCTCGCCTACGCCCCGCACTTCACCACCTCGCCGCTCCCGGACGCCGGCGGTTACCTGCTGGGCTCCTTCTGGCCGACCTGGTTCCTGGCCGCGGTGGCGGCGGGGCTGTCCGGCCCGATCGCGTTCATCACGCTCCTCGGCGACTACACCCGCTACATCTCCCCCGCGCGCCACTCCGGCCGCCGCGTGCTGCACGCGACCTGGCTGGGCCTGATCCTCGGCCTGCTCGTGCCGCAGCTGTTCGGCACCTTCACGGCGTACGCGGCCCGCGCTGCCGGCGACTACGCCGGTCCGCTGGTCTCCGCCTCGCCCGCCTGGTACCTGGTCCCGCTGCTGCTGTCCGCCTCCGCGGGCTCGGTCGGCAACGCGGGCCTGATGCTGTACTCCATGGGTCTCGACCTGGACGCGATCCTGCCCCGCGCCTCCCGCGCCCGCGCCACCTGCACGGTCGCGGTGGTGGCCACGGCCTGCGTCTTCGCCGGGCACTACGCGTGGAACGCGCAGTCCGCGATGACGTCCTTCGTGCTGCTGCTCACCGCGATCGGCACCCCGTGGGCGGTCATCACCCTCATCGGCTTCGTCCGCTGCCGCGGTGTGTACGACGCCGACGCCCTCCAGGTCTTCAACCGCCGCTCGCGGGGCGGGATCTACTGGTACCGGGCCGGCTGGAACCCGCGGGCCACCGGGTCCTGGGCGGTCGGCGCGGGAGTCGGCATGCTGGGGGTGTCCCTGCCGTCCTACGAGGGCCCGCTGCTGGGCCTGACCGGCGGGGTGGACTGCAGCTTCCTGCTGTCGGGCGCCGTCGGCGGGGTGGTCTACCTGCTGCTGACGCTCGCCCCGGAACGCCCGACGGCCGCCGCGGACCCGGAGTCCGCGGCGGCCCTGGGCGTGGGCGCCGAACGCTAGGGCCCGCCCGTTCGGGCCGGGCCGGGCGGGTCGGCCGTCAGGCCAGCTCGTGCATCCAGCCGTGCCGGTCCTCTGCGGTGCCGCGCTGGATGTCCAGCAGGGCGCTGCGCAGGCGGAGGGTGACCTCGCCGGGCTCTCCGCCGCTCTGCTGCCACTCGGCGCCGTCCCGCTTGACGGTGCCGACCGGGGTGATCACGGCCGCGGTGCCGCAGGCGAACACCTCGGTGAGCGTGCCGTTCTCGGAGTCGCGCTGCCACTGCTCGACGGAGACGCGGCCCTCCTCGGCCTTGTAGCCGAGGTCGCGGGCGACGGCCAGCAGGGAGTCACGGGTGACGCCCTCCAGGATCGAGCCGGTCAGCGTGGGCGTGACGATGGTGTCGCCGTAGACGAAGTACAGGTTCATGCCACCGAGTTCCTCGACCCACTTGTGCTCGACCGCGTCGAGGTAGCAGACCTGGTCGCAGCCCTTGGCGGCGGCCTCGGCCTGGGCCAGCAGCGAGGCGGCGTAGTTGCCGCCGGTCTTGGCGTCGCCCATGCCGCCGGGGACGGCGCGCACGCGGTCCTCGGAGACCCAGATCGACACCGGCCGCACGCCGCCGGGGAAGTAGGCGCCGGCCGGGGAGGCGATGACGATGAAGAGGTACTCGTTGGCCGGCTTGACGCCGAGGCCGACCTCGGTGGCGATCATGAAGGGACGCAGGTAGAGGGACTCCTCGCCGCCGTGCGCGGGCACCCAGTCCTTGTCCTGCTGGACCAGCACGTCGCACGCCTCGATGAACGTCTCGACCGGCAGCTCCGGCATCGCCAGTCGGCGCGCGGAGCGCTGGAAGCGCTTGGCGTTCTGGTCGGGGCGGAAGGTGGCGACCGACCCGTCGGGCCGGCGGTAGGCCTTCAGGCCCTCGAAGATCTCCTGGGCGTAGTGCAGGACGTTGGTGGCCGGGTCGAGGGGGATCGGCGCGTACGGAACGAGCTGGCCGTCGTGCCAGCCTCGGCCCTCGGTCCACTTGATCGTCACCATGTGATCGGTGAAGTGGCGGCCGAATCCGGGGCCGGCCAGGATCGCCTCGCGCTCCGCGGCGGCGAGCGGGTGGGCGGAGGGCTTGAGCTCGATCGTGGGCGTCGTCATGTGTTGTCCTTCACCGGTTGTAGTGACGAGCCGCGTGCACGCCCGCACGGCCGGTGGCCAGTGTGAGGACGTCCGAGCATTCCCTCATGTCGCGGCTCCGCGTTCGATTATCGCGCGCGGGGCCCCGGCGGACGGAATCGGGGTGAATGCGGCCCGGGGTTGATGGTGGCACCCGGCGACCGCACAGGAAAAGCCGCCGGGCGCTGATGCGACCCGGCGGCTTGGGCGTGCTCGGCGGGTCAGCCGGCTACGCGTACGGCGAGGGCGTCGCCGATCTCCGAGGTGCTGCGGGCGGGCTTGCCGGCCCGCTCGGTCAGGTCCGCGTTGACCGCGGCGTCGATGCGCTCGGCCTCGCCGTCGTAGCCGAGGTGGCGCAGCAGCAGGGCGACGGACAGGACCGTGGCGGTGGGGTCCGCCTTGCCCTGGCCGGCGATGTCCGGGGCCGAGCCGTGGACGGGCTCGAACATGGACGGGAACTCGCGGCCGGGGTTGATGTTGCCGGAGGCGGCCACGCCGATGCCACCGGAGACGGCCGCGGCGAGGTCGGTGATGATGTCGCCGAACAGGTTGTCGGTGACGATCACATCGAATCGGGCCGGGTCGGTGACCAGGTAGATGGTCGCCGCGTCGACGTGGATGTAGTCGGTGGTGACCTCGGGGAACTCCTGGGCCACCTTGTTGAAGATGTTCGTCCACAGGTGGCCGGCGAAGGTCAGCACGTTGTTCTTGTGGACCAGCGTGAGCTTCTTGCGCGGGCGGGCCTGGGCGCGGGCGAAGGCGTCGCGGACCACGCGCTCCACACCGAAGGCGGTGTTGACGGAGACCTCGGTGGCGACCTCGTGCTCGGTGCCCTTGCGGATGGTGCCGCCGTTGCCCGTGTAGGGGCCCTCGGTGCCCTCGCGGACCACCACGAAGTCGATCTCGGGCTGGCCGGCGAGCGGGGTGGCGACACCCGGGAGCAGCTTCGACGGGCGCAGGTTGACGTGGTGGTCGAAGGCGAACCGGAGCTTGAGCAGGAAGCCGCGCTCCAGCACGCCGGACGGCACGGACGGGTCGCCGATCGCGCCGAGCAGGATGGCGTCGTGCCGCTTGAGCGCGTCGAGGTCGGCGTCGGTGAGGGTCTCACCGGTGGCGTGGTACCGCTTGGCGCCGAAGTCGTACTCCTGGGTCTCCAGCTTCACATCCTGCGGCAGGACGGCGGAGAGGACCTTGAGACCCTCGGCCACGACCTCCTGGCCGATGCCGTCACCGGGGATCACTGCGAGATTGATGCTGCGAGACATGTCGGCACCCTACTCTTCGTCCCAGGTGATGACACGCCCTGTCCGTCATGCGGACACCCGGTCGTCCGGACGGGTCGCGGTGCCGTCCCGTCGGCCGGCGTTCACCCGTGGGTGGCCCGGCCGTCGCAACCCCGTGGGAACTTCCCCTCCATGGAGACTCCCGACTTCGGCATCCCGCGCCCGCTGGCGGAGCGGATGAGCATGGCCGAGCAGTACGAGTACCTGCGTGCCCGCCTGGTCCCCCGCCGCACCCTGGTGACGGCGGGCGCGGTGGCGGGCGGGCTGCTGACCGGCTGCTCGGGCGGTACCGGCGCGGCGGGGGGGGGGGGGGGGGGGGGGGGGGGGGGGGGGGGGGGGGGGGGGGGG
>NZ_JAJSZC010000148.1:0-19333 GCF_036815105.1 Streptomyces sp. IBSBF 3136 | reverse complement strand
CTCGGCCCCCTGGGCGTGCCCATCGTCGCCGGTGTCGAGTGCGGACACGTGCCGCCCTACCTCCCCCTGGTGAACGGCGCGCGCGGCCGTGTGGTGCACACGGCCGCGCGGAGCGAGATCGTTCAGACCCTGGACTGACCCCGGCCGAGGCCCAGTCCGACGAGGACGGCGGCGGTCAGCACGATCGCCGCGTCCAGCGCCAGGACGGTGTGGACGCCGGACAGCAGGTCGCGGGAGGTGGTGGCCAGCACGCCCAGCAGCGGGATGCCGACGGTGATGCCCACCTGCTGGGTGGACGTCACCAGACCGGTGGCCAGGCCCTGCTCCTCGTCCGGGACGCCCGAGGTGACCGTGAGTCCGTACGACACGATCGCGCCCAGGTGGCACATGCTCGCCAGGGCCACGGCCACCGCGGCCGGCCACACCGACCAGGGGTGGGCGTTCAGCAGCAGCAGGGTGGCGACCAGCGCGCCCTGCCCGGCCAGCGAACCGACCAGCGTGCGGCGGGCGCCGAAGCGGCCGATGACCCGGGGGGCCAGCGTGCCGGCGACGGCCGACAGCGCGCCCTGGAAGCCGAAGACCAGGCCCGTCTCGAAGGCCGACAGGCGCAGCGTCTCCTGGAGGTACAGGGTCAGCACGAAGACCACCGTCGACATCATCGAGAAGGTGACCAGGCCGCCCAGGTTGCCCCACGCCACCGTGCGGCGGCGCAGCATGGGCAGCGAGACCAGCGGGGAGGCCGAGCGGGACTCGATCACCGTGAACGCGGCCAGCAGGAGCGGGCCGGCGACCAGCGCGGCGACGACGTCGGTGCGGCCGAAGCCGTGGTCGGCGGCCGTGGACAGGGCGTAGATCAGCGACAGCAGGCCGGCGGTGACGGTGACCGCGCCCGGCACGTCGAGGCGCGGGCGGTCGGGGGTGCGGGACTCGGGCAGCAGGCCCGGCGCCAGCGGCAGCACGATCAGCGCGAACACGGTGAGCAGGGCCATGGTGGAGCGCCAGCCCAGCGCGTCGGTCAGCACACCGCCCGCCACCATGCCGACGGTGAAGCCCAGCGAGAGCAGCGTGCCGGAGATGCCGAGGGCGCGGTCGCGGGCCGGGCCCTCCGGGAAGGTGGTGGTGAGCAGCGACATGCCGGCCGGCACGATCGCCGCCGCGCCGAGGCCCTGCAACGCCCGCCCGGTCAGGAAGGACAGCGGGTCCCAGGCCAGGGTCGCCAGCAGGGAGGCCGCGCCGAACAGGGCCAGGCCGGTCAGGAACAGCTTCCGGCGGCCGTACAGGTCGCCGACGCGGCCGAACAGCAGCAGGAAGCCGCCGGAAGGAAGCGCGAACGCGGTGACCGCCCACTGCAGGGCGGAGCGGCTCATGCCGAGGTCGGTGCCGAGTTCGGGCAGCGCCACGTTCAGGACGGAGAAGTCCAGGGCGACCATGAACTGGGCCGCGCACAGCACGAAGAGGATCAGCTTGTCCCGCGCCGACAGCCGGGGGGTGCCGGGCGGTCCGCCCGCGGGGGCGGAGGTCCGGGAGGTGGTCGGTGCGGTGGTCTGAGGGGTGGTGTCGAACGCCATGGCAAGAGCTTCCGGCGAGCGGAGGACGCGTGGGGAGTCGGAACTTATGGTGGTGGTGGCACCACCAGACACGACGGGGGAGGAGCGGTACGTGACCGCTGCGGAGGCGACGCGCAGTCAACGGCGGGACGAGCTGCGGGAGTTCCTGATGAGCCGGCGGGCCCGGGTGAGCCCGCAGGAGGCCGGACTGCCGGGCGGCGGAGGGCGGCGCCGTACGCCCGGACTGCGCCGCGAGGAGGTCGCCGTGCTGGCCGGAGTGGGCGCGTCCTGGTACCAGTGGCTCGAACAGGGGCGGGACATCTCGGTCTCGCCGCAGGTCCTGGACGCGGTCGCCCGGGTGCTCCGGCTCAGCGACGCCGAGCGCCGGCACCTGTACCTGCTGGCCGGGATGAACCCGCCGGCGCCCCAAGTGGCGCCGGAGAAGCGGGACATGTGCGACGGGCTGCGGCGGCTGATCGACACCTGGATGCCGTACCCGGCGCACATCATGGACGCGTACTACAACTGCGTGATGTACAACGACGCGGCGGCGCTGGTCCTCGGCATGCGGCCGGACATCACCCAGAACTGCCTCGTCGACTTCTTCGTCGATCCGCTGTACCGGTCGCGCAGCAACAGCTGGGAGCGGAACGCGCGGACGGTCGTGGCCCAGTTCCGGTCCGCGTGCGCGGCCCGGCCGGACGACGAGGGGTTCCAGGCGGTGCTCGCCGAGGCGTCGGCGCGCAGCCCCGAGTTCGTGGCGCTGTGGGCCGAGCGGGGCATCGAGGACCAGGGGCAGGTGCGCAAGGAGCTGACGCATCCGCTGGTCGGGCCGCTGGTCGTGGAGTCGACGGTGATGAAGGTGCCGGCCCGGCCGGATCTGATGATCGTGCTCCACACTCCGCTGGACGAGGAGAACACCGCGGCGAAGCTGGAGTGGCTGGCGTCTCCCGAGGGACGGCGGGACGCCATGCACCCCGTGGCGGGGTGAGCCCGGCGCGGCTTCGTATGCTCTGGGCATGACCGACAGCAACGCGCTCGACGCCGAGGACCGCAAGATCGTCACCCTGGCCCGTTCCGCCCGGGCCCGCAACGCTGTGCCCGAGGGGGCGGCCGTACGCGACGAGACCGGGCGCACCTACGTCGCCGGGTCGGTGGAGCTGGCCTCGCTGCGGCTGAGCGCGTTGCGGACGGCGGTCGCGATGGCCGTGGCGTCGGGGGCGCGGTCCCTGGAGGCGGCGGCCGTGGTGAGCGAGGCGGAGGCCGTACCGGCCGAGGACCTGGCCGCCGTCGCCGATCTCGGGGGCGCGGGGACGCCGGTGCTGCTGGCCGCCCTGGACGGGACCGTCCGGCTGACCGTCTCCGCGGGCTGAGTGGCCGGGGGACAGCAGAGCCCGTCCGGGGAGCCCGTCCGGAACGCCGGCCGTACCTACCGAACAGCGGGTCGGCCGGAATTCGACCTTGTTGCGCTCGTGTCCGCGCGCGTCAATGGAGCCGTACGTTCCGACGGGCCGTCAGATCCGCACCGCCCGCGCAGCGCGTCCGCACCCGCCTGCGCCGGCCTCCCCGTCCGTCGGCGTCCCCCACACGGCATCCCCCACAGGGAAGGGAAGCGGATCCCCATGAGAGGCAAACGCACGGCAACAGGTGCGGCACTGGTCGCCGGGGCCCTCGCGGTCACCGGTCTCACCCTCGCGCCCACCGCGGCCGCCGTCACCCCCCAGTCGGCGACCATCAACGCGAGCTGCGGCATCTTCGGCGGCGGCACGGCCACGCTGACCGCCACCCAGAGCGGCGGCTCGGCCACCATGACCCTCACCTCCTCCGCCATCAGCGCGCCGGTCCCGGTGGCGCAGGACTCGATCGCCTCCACCCTCACCCTGGTGAAGGCCGGCGGCGGGAGCGTCGTCTTCAGCGGGACCAGGAACCCGGCCATGAACACCGGCGACCCGGTCAGCGTCGGCCCGCTCCCGGGCACCGTCGCCCCCGGTGACAGTCTGGAGGCCTACGGCGGCTCGCTGAAGATGGTGATCTTCGGGATCACCGTGACCTGCAAGGCCACCGCCCCCCAGTCACCCGGCCCCTTCGTCTTCGACTGAGCGATCTGTTCCGGTTCTCCCGGGGATGCCGCGGAAACTGATGAGCCGTCAGATTTCTGCGGCATCTCCATTGACTTCTCACCCCCGCTCCACATCAATGCCCCCTGTCGGCGCAGACGAGCCGCTGCGCCCGCAACCCTCAGGAGGGGGCCCATGGGTCCGACACCCCGAAGAACCCGACGGTGGCGCTGGGCGTCACTGCTCGGGGCGACCGCCCTCGCGGTCACCGCGGGCGGCGCGCTGGCCTGCCCGGCCGGTGCCGCCGGCGCGAACGTGGACTTCGCCACGCACTGCATCCCGCCCGCCGTCTCCGGCCTGCCGCCGATCGACGGCACCACCACCGCGAGCGTGTCGGTGGACAACGCGAGCCCCAAGGTCGGCGACACGGTCACCGTCACCTACACGGTGGTCACACCCGCCGCCGGCAACCCCACCGACCTGGCCCTGCCCGCCGACATCATGACCCCGACCGGCAAGGTCGCCCTCGGCGGCGCCCAGACGGGTTCGGTCACGGTCGCCGGGCCGAAGAAGAACGCCCCCGTCCCGGGTAAGGCGCCCTTCCCGTCCTTCTCCATGACCGGCACGTTCACCGTCACCAAGGCCGGGCAGATCACCCTCTCGCCCGGCGACTACAACATCCACACCAGCTACATCCTGGAGCTGGACACCCCCTGCACGGTCACCGACCCGCCCGCCCCCACCTCGCAGACCGTCACGGCGACCGACGGGACACCCGCCAACACCCGGGCCATCTCGCCGGGTTCGGCCTCCGGTGACCCCGGTGCCGCCGTCACCGTCAGCGGTACGAACTTCACCCCGGGCGCGAGCGTCACCCTGGCCGGGCGGGCCGGGGCCACGCAGACCACCGACACCGCGACCGTCACCGCGAACGCCCAGGGCTCCTTCAGCGGCTCCCTGGTCGTCAACGACAGGACGACGACCGGGATCGTGGCCTACGAGGGCGCGTCCTGGAGCGCGGACAAGGGCGCGGGCCCCGCGGCCTACGTCGTCAACGACAACACGCCCGTGCCGGCCGGCAGCCAGAAGCTGACGACCACGGTCAAGGCGGGCACCCTGTCGATGTCCCAGGCCGGGGACGCCGTCGCGCTGTCGGCGGTCGACTTCGGCAAGGGCGGGGCCTCGACGGGCGCCCTGCGGACGGTGACCGTCAAGGACTACCGCGGCGGGCCCGCCGGCTGGTCCCTGACCGGGAAGGTCACCGACTTCACCGGCCCCGGTGCCAAGATCGACGCCGGGAAGCTGAGCTGGAGCCCCGCCTGCGCGACCAAGGCGGGCAGCCCCAGCACCTGCAAGGCCGGTTCGGCGGGCACCGTGGGCCTCTCGGGAGCGACCCTCGCGTCGACCCCCGACGGCACCCTCACCGGCGGCGAGTTCACCGTCGACGCCGGACTCTCCCTGGACGTACCGGCGTTCACACCTCCGGGCGCGTACTCCGGCGTGCTCACACTGACGCTCACCTGAGCGTGCGGGCGTCCGCACCCGCCCGCGCCCCCGCCTCCCCTCAGTCTCCCGCCCGTCCTTGGCCGTCCGTGGGGGTCCGCATCCATGCGCAAGCCGTACGTCCTCCTCCTGGGCCTGCTCCCGCTCCTCCTCGGCGCCCTCGGCAGCCCGGCGCGGGCCGCCGACAACGGCAGTTGGTCCGTCTACCCGGTCGCCTCGAAGGTCGCCGCGCGCCCCTACTTCTACCTCTCGGCCGACCCCGGCCAGACCCTCACAGACAAGGTCGCCGTCCTGAACAGGACCGGCCGGCCGCTCACCTTCCGGCTCTACGCGGCCGACGCCTACAACACCGCGCGCGACGGCGGGTTCGCCGTGCGGACGGCCGGAGAGCGCATGCGCGGGGTCGGCGCCTGGGCCAGGCCCGCCAGGTCACGGATCACCGTGCCCGGCCACCGCACCGTCACCGTGCCCTTCACCCTGCGCGTCCCCGACCGAGCCGAGCCCGGCGACCACCCCGGCGCGATCGTCGCCCTCGACGAGAAGGTCGACCCCGGCAGCGGCAGGCTCGCGCTCGGTGTGCGGCGGGCCGTCGGCGCCCGGGTCTACCTCCGGGTCGGCGGACCCACGCTGGGCGCCCTGTCCGTCGAGCACCTGCGGATCGGCCACCACCAGCCCCCGGTACCGGGCCTCGGCGACAGCACGGCGACCCTCTCCTACACCCTGCGCAACACCGGGAACGTCACCCTCGACCCCAAGGTTCGGCTGACCGCCCGCGGGCTGTTCGGCCGTACGCTGCTCGACCGCGAGCTCACCCGGGTGCCCTCCGAGCTGCTGCCCGGACAGCGGGTGCGGCTCACCGAGACCTGGCGCGGGGCGCCCCAGCTCGACCGGGCCCACGTGACGCTGACCGTGAGCGCGCCCGGCACCCGGGAGTCGGCGAGCGCCTCCTTCCTCGCGCTGCCGTGGCTGCTCGCGGCCCTGCTGTTCGCCGCCGGCGCGGTGACCGGAGCGCTGCTCGTCAGAGCGCGTCGGGGCCGCGCTCGCCGGTCCGTACCCGCACGACCGTCTCCACCGGAACGGCCCAGACCTTCCCGTCCCCGATCTTCCCCGTCTGCGCGGCGCTGACGATCGCGTCGATCACCTCGTCGGCGACCGCGTCCTCCACCACGACCTCGATCCGGGCCTTCGGCACCAGGTCGACCCGGTACTCGGCACCCCGGTACACCTCGGTGTGCCCGCGCTGGCGCCCGTAGCCGCTCGCCTCGGTCACGGTCAGGCCCTGCACGCCCAGCTCCTGCAGGGCCGTCTTCACCGCGTCGAGGCGGTACGGCTTGACGATCGCGGTGATGAGCTTCATGGCTGGGCCTTGACCTTCTGCGCGGAGCCGGCGGACACGGAGTGGGAGACCGGGGCACCATGGCCCAGGACCCCGTGATCGTAAGCCGTCTCGGCGTGCACCGTAAGGTCGAGACCGGTGTGCTCCTGCTCCTCGCTCGCCCGGAAGCCCATCGTCCTGTCGAGCAGCCGGCCCAGGCCGTAGGTCACCCCGAACGCGTACACCGCGACGGCCACCACGGCCAGCAGCTGCCTGCCCAGCGGGACGAGCCCGCCGCCGTAGAACAGCCCCTCGGCGCCGCCGGTCATGGCCCGCTCCGCGAACAGGCCGATCAGCAGGGTGCCGATGACGCCCCCGACCAGGTGGACACCGACGACGTCCAGCGAGTCGTCGTAGTTCAGCCGGAACTTCCAGCTCACCGCGTACGAGCAGACGACACCGGCGGCCAGCCCCACCACCAGCGCGCCCAGCAGGGAGACCGAGCCGCACGACGGCGTGACCGCCACCAGACCCGCCACCGCGCCGGAGGCCGCGCCGAGCGTGGTCGGATGGCCGTCGCGCCGCCGCTCGACGAGGAGCCAGCCGAGCAGACCGGTGCAGCCGGCCGCCAGGGTGTTGAGGAAGGCGGCCGCCGCCAGACCGTTCGCGCCGAGCGCCGAGCCCGCGTTGAAGCCGAACCAGCCGAACCAGAGCAGTCCGGCGCCGAGGATCACCATGGGCAGGTTGTGCGGGCGCATGGCGTCCTTCTTGAACCCCAGCCGGGGCCCGAGGACCAGGCACAGGGCCAGACCGGAGGCACCCGAGGTGATCTCCACCGGCAGACCGCCGGCGAAGTCCAGCGCGCCGAGCCGGTCCGCGATCCAGCCGCCGGGCCCCCAGACCCAGTGGCTGACCGGCACGTACACCAGCAGGGTCCAGACCGGGACGAAGACCAGCCACGCCGAGAACTTCGCCCGGTCGGCGACCGCACCGCTGATCAGGGCGGCCGTGACGATCGCGAAGGTGAGCTGGAAAGCGGCGAAGAGCAGGGTGGGCACGGTGCCGTGGACGCTGCCCGGGCCGAGGCCGCTCATGCCGGACTGCCCGAGACCGCCCACGAGCCCCGCGAAGGCGTCGTCCCCGAAGGCCAGCGAATAGCCCGCCACCAGCCAGACCACGGTCACCAGCGCGATCGACACGAAGCTCATCATCAGCATGTTCAGGACGCTCTTGGCGCGGACCATGCCCCCGTAGAACAGAGCGAGGCCCGGAGTCATCAGCAGGACCAGAGCGGTGGCGGCGAGCAGCCAGGCGGTGTCGCCGGTGTCGATGCGGGCTGCGGCGAAGGTCACGGGCGTCTCCAGCGGTGTGGGGGCTCGTCAGAGGGTCACCGGTGGGCGTTTCCGGTTGCGTACAGCAGTGTTTCCGTGACGTTTCGTTGCGTGGGGGTTTCCGGAAGCTCACGGCCGCCGGTCGTGACCGCGACCGGTACGCGACTGGTACGGCACGGCCCCGAGGATCAGGGACAATGGTCGCCATGAGCGTGCGTACCCAGTCATCCGAGCAGCCGGCCGAGACCGTCCACCGTGCCGGCTTCGCCTGCTTCGTGGGCCGCCCCAACGCGGGCAAGTCCACCCTCACGAACGCTCTGGTCGGGCAGAAGGTGGCGATCACCGCCAACCAGCCGCAGACCACCCGGCACACGGTGCGCGGGATCGTGCACCGGCCGGACGCCCAGCTGATCCTGGTGGACACCCCCGGGCTGCACAAGCCGCGCACGCTGCTCGGCGAGCGGCTCAACGACGTCGTGCGCACGACGTGGGCCGAGGTCGACGTGATCGGCTTCTGCCTGCCGGCGAACGAGAAGATCGGCCCCGGCGACCGCTTCATCGCCAAGGAACTGGCCGGCATCCGGAAGTCCCCGAAGGTCGCCATCGTCACGAAGACGGACCTCGTCGACTCCAAGACCCTCGCCGAGCAGCTGATCGCGATCGACCAGCTCGGCAAGGAGCTCGGCATCGAGTGGGCGCAGATCGTCCCGGTCTCGGCGACCGCGAACAAGCAGGTCGACCTGCTCGCGGACCTCCTGATCCCGATGCTGCCCGAGGGCCCCGCGCTCTACCCCGAGGGCGACCTGACCGACGAGCCCGAGCAGGTCATGATCGCCGAGCTCATCCGCGAGGCCGCCCTGGAAGGCGTCCGCGACGAGCTGCCGCACTCCATCGCCGTCGTCGTCGAGGAGATGCTGCCGCGCGAGGACCGCCCGGCGGACAAGCCGCTGCTGGACATCCACGCCAACGTCTACATCGAGCGCCCCAGCCAGAAAGGCATCATCATCGGCCCCAAGGGCAAGCGCCTGAAGGAGGTCGGCATCAAGTCCCGCAAGCAGATCGAGGCTCTGCTGGGCACGCCGGTCTTCCTCGACCTGCACGTGAAGGTGGCCAAGGACTGGCAGCGGGACCCCAAGCAGCTGCGCAAGCTCGGTTTCTAGGGCCGGCGCCCACCGCGCGATGCCCGCCGGAGCCCCCGGCGGGCCGGGTCAGTCCACTCCGCGTATCCGGCCCACCAGCAGCGCCCCGGCCAGCCCGATCACCGCGGCCACCAGGTACAGCACCCGGTAGCCGCCCAGGTAGGTCACGACCGGCGCGGCCAGCGCCGGGGCCGCCACCTGGGGCAGGGCGTTGGCCACGTTGATGACGCCGAGGTCCCGGCCCCGGTCCAGCGCCTTGGGTAGGACGTCCGTCATCAGGGCGAAGTCGACCGAGGTGAACACCCCGAAGCCGACCCCCAGCAGCGCCGCCGCCACGACGGCGCCCGGCCAGGTCTGCCAGCCGGCCAGGGCCGCCGTCGCCACCGCCATCAGCACGCCCGACCACACGACGAACGGCTTGCGGCGGCCCACCCGGTCCGACCAGATCCCGCCGGCCACGACCGTCGCCATCAGCGTCAGGCCGTTGACCGCCGTCAGGATCAGCACACCCCGGCCGGGGTCCGGGTGGTGCAGCCGGTCCCGCAGGTAGTAGAGCAGGTACAGCAGCACCAGACCGTTGCTGAGATTGATCAGGAAGCGGGTCAGCCACGCCCAGCCGAGGTCCGGGTACCGGCGTGGGCTCAGCCAGAAGCCCGCCAGGAACGCACGCCAGGCCCAGACCGGCCGGTCCTCCGGTGCCAGCCGCAGGTCCCGGTGGCGCAGCACGTACGGCAGCACGCCCACCGCCGTGAACACCGCGCAGGCCGCGTACCCGGCACCGGTCCCGCCCGCCACCGTGGCCAGGCCCGTCCCGCCGACCACGCCCAGCATCTGGGCCGCGCCCAGCCAGCCGCCCACCGCGCCCCGCTGCGGCCGCGGCACCCGGTCCGGCACCGCCGCGGTCACCGCCGCGAACGCCGCGTTCAGCGTGAGCTGCACCAGGCACCACCACAGCGCCATCGTCCACGGCCCGGCCGCCCCCGCGAGCAGCAGCAGCGACAGCGCGCCGCCCGCCGCCCCGGCCACGATCCACGGCGTGCGGCGGCCGTGGCGGGCGGTGGTCCGGTCCGACAGCGCGCCGAAGAGGGGGTTGGCGAGCAGCGAGACCACCGCGCCCGCCCCCGTCACCCAGGCCAGCAGCGACTCCTTGGACATCCCGGCGCCGGGCGCGAAGTCCCCGGCCTGGGAGGCGAGCAGGATCTGCAACGGGCCGAACCAGCCCACCCAGATCGCCCCGTTGGCCAGCGCCAGGGTCGCCGTCCAGCCCCGGCCGACCGGCTCGACGGGCTCGGCGAGCGCGGCCGGGAACCGGGCGGTGGTCATCTCTGCGCCCGCAGCACGTCCCGGAACCAGTGGTACGAGGACTTCGGGGTGCGCTTCGGGCCCGCGGGGTCGGCGAAGTCCACGTGGACCAGGCCGAAGCGGCGTGCGTAGCCCTCCGCCCACTCGAAGTTGTCCATCAGGGACCACACGAAGTAGCCACGCACGTCGACCCCGGACTCCAGGGCCGTGTGCAGGGCCCGCACATGGGCGTCCAGGTAGGAGATCCGCTCCTGGTCGTCGATGCCCTCGTACGAGCACCCGTTCTCGGTGATGACGATCGGCGGGAGCCGGTCGCCGTAGCGGTCGCGGAACCCGGTGAGGAGTTCCGTCAGCCCCTCCGGGACCACCGGCCAGCCGAAGTCGGTCACCGGCCGGCCCTCGATCTCCCGCACCGAGAAGGGCAGTTCGGCCGGGATGGTCAGTCCGCCGAACTCGGTCTCGGTGCCCTGCGGGGCACCCACCCGGGTCGGCGCGTAGTAGTTGACGCCGTAGAAGTCGAGGGGTTCGGCGATCACCTTCAGGTCGGCCGGCACGTCCCCGGGCATCAGGTCGCCGACGCCCTCCGGATACTCGCCGAGGAGGACCGGTTCGGCGAAGAGGCGGTTGAGCAGGAGGTCGTAGAAGTCCGCCGCCTCCAGGTCGGCCGGCTCCGTGGAGGCGGGCCAGGTCGGGCCGTGGGAGTTGGCGATGCCGATGTCGTCCGCCCCGGCCGCGCGCAGCGCCCGGACCGCGAGACCGTGGGCGAGGAGCTGGTGGTGGGCGACGGGGAGCGCGTCGAAGAGCAGCCGTCTGCCGGGGGCGTGGGCGCCCAGCGCGTGGCCCAGCAGGGTGTGCTCGGCGGGTTCGTTGAGAGTGATCCACTTGTTGACGCGGTCGCCGAGGCGCTCGGCCACCACGCCGACGTGGTCGGCGAACCGGGCCGCGGTGTCCCGCTCCAGCCAGTCCAGCGAGGCGGGCAGGTCCCAGTGGAACAGGGTGGGCACGGGCCGGACGCCCGCCGCGCACAGCTCGTCCACCAGGCGGTCGTAGAAGTCCAGGCCGCCGGGGGAGTTCACCCGGGGCCAGGAGACGGAGAACCGGTACGCGTCCACGCCGAGGCCGGCGAGCAGGGCCACGTCCTCGGTGTGGCGGTGGAAGTGGTCGCAGGCCACGGCCGCCGTGGAGCCGTCCTTCACCCGCCCCGGCTCGGCGGTGAACACGTCCCACACGGACGCCTCGCGCTCGTCGGCGGCCCCCTCGATCTGATGGGCCGAGGTCGAGACGCCCCAGAGGAAGCCGGCCGGGAAACGGGGTATCGGTTCGCCTGCGTCAGTCGCCATGGCCGGGATCATCCTTACCCGGAGTAACGCGCGTCAACGCCTGGGCCCGAACCCGCGGAAACGACCCTGCGCCGGGTCGCCCGCGCCAGGCCCGCGCCCCCGCGTCGGGCCCCTCGTGCCAGGCCCCTGCGCCAGGTCCCCTCGGCTAGGCCCCTTCCTTCAGCACCCGGGAGACCAGCTCCCGCTCGTCCTCGGTGAGCCGTGGGTCCGCCGCGTACACCGTGCGGTCGTCCACCGTGATCTCGTACCGGAAGCCGTCGGGGACGCCGGGTGGCGGGGTGTCCCGGCCGGACGCGAGGACGCGCCCGGCCAGGGTGTGCCACTCGGCGGCGTCGGGCCCGGCCGAGGTGTCCACCTCGGCCAGGCGCTCGATGCCCGCGAAACCGCCCGTGCGCCGCACTCGAATACGCATGGGGGACTGTCTAGTACGGAACTACGGAGTCCGCACCCCGACCTGCTCCCACGCCTTCTGCACCGCCTGGAGTTCGTCACCGGCGCCGTACCGCTCGCGGGCGGCCCGGACGGTCAGCGTGGCGAAGTCGGCGAACAGGGCGTCCTCCTTCAGCGCGCCGCCGGTGAGCACGTCGTACCAGAGCTGGCCCGCCTTCTCCCAGGAGTGGCCGCCGAGGGCGGTGGCCGCCAGGTAGAAGGCGTGGTTCGGGATGCCGGAGTTGATGTGCACACCGCCGTTGTCGCGGCCGGTGTGGACGTAGTGGTCCATCGTCGCCGGCTGCGGGTCCTTGCCGAGGACGTCGTCGTCGTACGCCGTGCCGGGCGCCTTCATCGAGCGCAGGGCCGTGCCGGTGACGCGGGGGGCGAGGAGCCCGGCGCCGATCAGCCAGTCGGCCTCGGCCGCGGTCTGGCCGAGCGCGTACTGCTTGATCAGTGAGCCGAAGACGTCCGACAGGGACTCGTTGAGGGCGCCTGACTGGCCGAAGTAGGCGAGGTTCGCGGTGTGCTGGGTGACGCCGTGGGTCAGCTCGTGGCCGATCACGTCCACCGGGATGGTGAAGTCGAGGAAGATCTCGTTGTCGCCGTCGCCGAACACCATCTGCTCGCCGTTCCAGAAGGCGTTGTCGTAGTCGGTGCCGTAGTGCACGCTCGCGTCCAGCGGCAGGCCCTCGCCGTCGATGGAGTTGCGGCCGTAGGCGTTCAGGTACAGCTCGAAGGTGGCGCCGAGGCCCGCGTAGGCGCGGTTGACCGTGGCGTCCGGGCCGGCCTCCGAGCCCTCCTCGCGGACCTTGGTGCCGGGCAGGTCCTCCCGGTGCCCGGCGTCGTAGATGGTGCGGTGCGGCTGGTCGGCCGCCGCCGAGGCGGGCGGCGCGACGGAGGGCGCGCCGATCACCGTGGTCAGGCGGCGGTGGGTGCGCTGGTAGGCGTCGTGCTCAAGGGACCGGCGGGCGGGGCCGGACAGTGCCGGGTCCTCGTTCCGGGCGAGCCGGTCGAGGACGTGCGGCGGCACGATCGTGCAGAAGACGGGCTGGGAGCCCCCGTTGGTCGTCATGTCGGGCACCCTTGCACTGCGTGACACTGGTGTCACTAGTAGCGACCATGATTGCCGAAATACGGTGACAATAGGGTGCGATCGCCCTCGCTCTCCGTAGTCGAAGTGGTATGGGGCACTTTTTGTCCGTTTATCTATGGTTTGCCCGTGCGGTCCCGCATACTGATACGGGCTCTCGCGTCGCGGTCCGCTCGGCTAGCATTCTCTGCATCATGCTTTTCGGGCTGCTCCTCCTTAGCTGCCGCGGCGAGGGCCTGTAGTCGAGGCCGACCCCCTCCCCGCGGAGCTCGGCGTTGCGTCGTCGGCCGTCCTTCCGGACACCTTCCAAGGAGCCCCGCATCATGGCGAACCGCCAGCAGCCCAGTTCCATGCCGGTCCACAAGTACGGTCAGTACGAGCAGGTCGGCATCCCGGACCGCACCTGGCCGGAGCGGCGGATCACCGCCGCCCCCCGCTGGCTCTCCACCGATCTGCGTGACGGCAACCAGGCCCTGATCGACCCGATGTCGCCCGAGCGCAAGCGCCGGATGTTCGACCAGCTGGTCAAGATGGGCTACAAGGAGATCGAGGTCGGCTTCCCCGCCTCCGGCCAGACCGACTTCGACTTCGTGCGCTCGATCATCGAGGAAGAGGGCGCGATCCCGGACGACGTCACGATCTCCGTACTGACCCAGGCCCGCGAGGACCTGATCGAGCGGACCGTGGAGTCCCTGAAGGGCGCCCGCCGCGCCACCGTCCACCTGTACAACGCCACCGCCCCGGTCTTCCGCCGGGTCGTCTTCCGCGGCTCCAAGGACGACATCAAGCAGATCGCCGTCGACGGCACCCGCCTGGTGATGGAGTACGCCGAGAAGCTGCTGGGCCCCGAGACCGAGTTCGGCTACCAGTACTCGCCGGAGATCTTCACCGACACCGAGCTGGACTTCGCGCTGGAGGTCTGCGAGGCGGTGATGGACGTCTACCAGCCCGGCCCCGGCCGCGAGATCATCCTCAACCTGCCCGCCACCGTGGAGCGTTCGACCCCGTCCACGCACGCGGACCGCTTCGAGTGGATGGGCCGCAACCTGTCCCGCCGCGAGTACGTCTGCCTGTCCGTCCACCCGCACAACGACCGCGGCACGGCCGTGGCCGCCGCCGAACTGGCCCTGATGGCCGGCGCCGACCGGGTCGAGGGCTGCCTGTTCGGGCAGGGCGAGCGCACCGGCAACGTCGACCTGGTCACCCTGGGCATGAACCTGTTCTCGCAGGGCGTCGACCCGCAGATCGACTTCTCCGACATCGACGAGATCCGTCGCACGTGGGAGTACTGCAACCAGATGGAGGTCCACCCGCGCCACCCGTACGTGGGCGACCTGGTCTACACGTCCTTCTCCGGCTCCCACCAGGACGCCATCAAGAAGGGCTTCGACGCCATGGAGGCCGACGCGGCGGCCAGGGGCGTCACGGTCGACGACATCGAGTGGGCGGTGCCGTACCTGCCGATCGACCCCAAGGACGTCGGCCGCTCCTACGAGGCCGTCATCCGCGTCAACTCGCAGTCCGGCAAGGGCGGTATCTCCTACGTCCTGAAGAACGACCACAAGCTGGACCTGCCGCGCCGCATGCAGATCGAGTTCTCCCGGCTCATCCAGGCCAAGACCGACGCCCAGGGCGGCGAGATCACGCCGAAGGAGATCTGGGCGGTCTTCCAGGACGAGTACCTGCCCAACCCCGGCAACCCGTGGGGCCGCATCCAGGTCCGCACGGGCCAGTCCACCACCGACACCGACGGCGTCGACACCCTGACCGTCGAGGCCACCGTCGACGGCGAGGACACCGTCCTGACCGGTTCCGGCAACGGCCCGATCTCCGCCTTCTTCGACGCCCTGCAGTCCATCGGCGTCGACGTACGCCTGCTGGACTACCAGGAGCACACGATGAGCGAGGGCGCCTCCGCGCAGGCCGCCTCGTACATCGAATGCGCGATCGGCGACAAGGTTCTGTGGGGTATCGGCATCGACGCGAACACGACGCGTGCGTCGCTGAAGGCGGTCGTCTCCGCGGTCAACCGCGCGACCCGCTGACCCCCGCTGACCGGCCCTTTCGGGGCCCCGACCGCCGCGTCCGGCGACCGGGGCCCCGTCACTTATCGGCCATCGCGCAGCAGAGGTCACGGAAAGGTCTCGTCCGGGGTAATGACTGAACCTCCGTGATGTGGCTAACATCACGCCAGCGCGGCGATGTTGCCGCGTCGTGACGGAGGTGCGACGTGCTGCCAGTACGGGGACGAGACGGCCGTGCCACCAGGGCTGCCCGCATTCTGGGCACCCGCACCGCGTGGACACCCGTCGGGGACGGCGAGTTCTTCTGCCCCGGCTGCGGAGGCGACCGCAACTACCAGCGGCTGACCGGCCGCCGCCGCTTCACCCTCCTCGGGGTGCCCGTGCTGCCGGGCGGGGCGACCGGACCGGTCGTGGAGTGTGCGTCCTGCCGCCACCACTACGGCACCGACGTCCTCGACCACCCCACCACCCGCCGCTTCTCCGCGATGCTCCGCGACGCCGTGCACACCGTCGCCCTCGCTGTCCTCGCCGCGGGCGGCACCACCTCCCGCACGGCCCTGGAGACCGCCGCCTGCGCCGTCCGCGCCGCCGGCTTCGAGGACTGCACCGAGGACCAACTGGCCGCCCTGGTCGACGCGCTGGCCGCCGACACCGGCCGGTTCGCGGACGGGCCGTGCGGCGCGAGCCTCACCATAGAGCTGCACGAGGCCCTCGACCCGCTCGCACCGCACCTCGCCCCCGGCGGCCGCGAGGCCCTCCTCCTCCAGGCGGCCCGCATCGCCCTGGCCGACGGCCCCTACACCCCCGCCGAGCGCGACGCCCTCACCACCATCGGCGCCGCCCTCACCATCTGCGCCGACGACGTCAGCAGGCTGCTGGCCGCCGCGCGCACCCCGTCCTGATACTCCCCGGGGAGTAACCGCGCCCCGCGGACACCCGGGGCAGTAGCCGCGAACTCGCCCCCTCGCCCGACGAAAGGGCCCGCCACCGGCGGAAGTCTGGAAGCCGTAACCGGACATCCGCTGCAGAGGGAGGGCCCGATCCATGGGGGCCGCGACAACACGTGCGAAAGACGGCCGACGGGGCCTGCCCTGGCTGGTGCTGGGACTGTGGGTGGTCCTGCTGGCCGTGGCCGGGCCCTTCGCCGCCAGGCTCACCGACGTCCAGCACGACCGTGCCACCGACTACCTGCCCGCCTCCGCCGACTCCACCCGGGTGGCCCGGCTCCAGGACCGGCTGCCGGGCGGCGAGACCACCGAACTGGTCGTCGTCTACCACCGCGCCGGCGGCCTCACCGCGGCCGACCGGGCCACCGCCGCCGGACAGCTCGCCACCCTCGCCCACCGGCACACCCTGACCACGCCCCCGCGAGGCGTCCCGTCCGCCGACGGCACCACCCTGATGTACCCGGTCGCGAGCAACGCGCCCGGAACCGACGAGAAGAAGCGCGACGCCCTCGTCGACGACGTCCGCGCGACCGCCCGGAGCGCGGACGGGCTGACGGTGCGGGTCGGCGGCCCGGCCGCCCTCGCCACCGACGCCTCCAAGGTGTACTCCTCCCTCGGCGGCCCCCTGCTCTACACCACCGTCGCCGTCGTCGCGGTCCTGCTGATCCTCATCTACCGCAGCCCCCTGCTCTGGCTGGTCCCGCTCGTCGTCGCCGGCGTCGGCGACTTCCTCGCCCGCTCCGCGGCCTACGGCCTGCACCAGATCTTCGGCACCACCGTCTCCGGCCAGAGCGCCGGCATCATGACCATCCTCGTCTTCGGCGCCGGCACCGACTACGCCCTCCTCCTGGTCTCCCGCTACCGCGAGGAGCTACGGCGCCACGAGCGGCCCCACGACGCCATGCGGGCCGCGCTGCGCGGCTGCGGGCCCGCCGTGCTCGCCTCCTCCGGCACCGTCGCCGCGGGCCTGCTGTGCCTGCTCGCCGCCGACCTCAACTCCAGCCGGGGCATGGGCCCGCTCGGCACCGTCGGCGTGCTGTGCGCGCTGGCCGCCATGCTGACCCTGCTCCCCGCCGTCCTGGTCCTGCTCGGCCGCCGCGTCTTCTGGCCGCTCGTCCCCGCGTACGGCAGCAGCCCCAGAACCCGCCGCTCGCTGTTCGCCGCGATGGGCTCCTCCGCCGGACACCGACCGCTGACCGTCCTCGCCTCCGGCGCCGCCCTGCTCGGCGCGCTCGCCCTCGGCACCCTGAACCTGCCCGGCCCGCTGAAGCAGCTGGACACCTTCGTGGACCGGCCCGACTCCGTCACCGCCATGCAGACCCTCGCCGCGGCCTACCCGCAGCGGTCCGCCCAGCCCATCGAGATCCTCACCCCGGCCGACCGCGCCGCCGCCGCCCTGGCAACGGCCGGGAGCACCCGGGGAGTCGCGGCCGCGCGGCAGGGCCGTACCGGCGGCGGCTGGACCGAGATCACCGTGACCGCCGCCGCCCCGCCCCAGTCCGCCGCCGAGACCGCCACCATCGAGGCACTGCGGCACCGGCTGCCCGGCTCCCACGTCGGCGGGCCCAGCGCCCAGCAACTCGACCTGCGGGACACCGACGCGCGCGACCGGCTCGTCGTCGTACCGCTCGTGCTCCTGTCCGTGCTGCTGATCCTGGGGCTGCTGCTGCGCTCCCTCGTCGCCCCGCTGATCCTGGTGGCCGCCGTGGTCGCCGTCTGGGGAGCGGCGCTCGGCCTCGGCGGACTGGCCTTCGGCCCGCTGTTCGGCTTCCACGGCAGCGACCCGGGACTCGGCCTGCTGTCCTTCGTCTTCCTGGTCGCCCTCGGCGTCGACTACGGCATCTTCCTGATGCACCGCATGCGGGAGGAGTCACTGAACGGGGCCGAACCCACCGCGGCCGCGCTCACCGCGCTGCGCACCACCGGCGGTGTCATCGCCTCCGCCGGACTCGTGCTCGCCGCCACCTTCGCGGTGCTGACCGACATGGGCCTGGTCCCCCTGGTCCAACTGGGCTTCGTCATCGCCGCCGGCGTCCTGCTGGACACCTTCCTCGTCCGCACCTACCTGGTGACCAGCGCGAGCGTGGCCCTGGGACGCCGGGTGTGGTGGCCCGGCCGGCTGTCCCGGCCGATCCCGGGACCCGACCGGGTGCCGGAGCCCGTGGGCTGAGTCCCGCCGCCCGTGAGCCGAGTCACGGTGCGCCCCCGCCCTGGGCGGGGGCGCACGCGCAACGGAAGATGAGGACCGTGCAGGCAACCGTCACCGCTCCCCGCCCCCGCCCGGCCGGGGCCTTCCTCCCCGCGTCCGCCGTGCCCCCACGGCAGGACGCCTGTCTCGCCCTCGGCCTCGCCGCCCTGGCCTCCGCGATCGCCGTCACCGTCGGCAGCGGACGGCACCCGGACGCCCTCGGCTGGACCCTGCTGCTCGTCCTGCACGTGCCGCTGGCCTGGCGCCGGCGCGCACCACTGGCCGCACTGGCGATCATGATCCCGCTGATCGCCTTCTACCACCAGCAGGACTACAACCACTCCGCCCCGACGGCCGCGTCCATGGTCGTCCTCTACACCGTGGCCGTCAGCAGCGGCCCCCGGCGCACCGCCGTCATCGGCTGCGCCGTCATCGGGCTGATGCTGCTCCTGAAGATCCACCACGGCATGGCGGGTCTCGCGGTGAGCTTCCAGATCAGCGGCTGGATCATCTCCATGCTGGTGCTCGGCGGCTACATCCGCGTGTACCGGGAGAACGCGGCCGCGGCCCTCGAACGCGCCGAGCGGGCCGAACGCACCCGTGAGGAGGAGGCCCGCCGCCGCGTCGCCGAGGAACGCCTGCGCATCGCCCGTGACCTGCACGACCTGCTCGCCCACAGCATCACCCTGATCGGCGTGCGGACCTCGGTGGCCGCGCACGTCCTCGCCACCGACCCCGAGCGCCTGGACCGGGCCGCAGTCGCCCGGGCCCTCGACGACATCGCCGAGACCTGCCGCACGGCGAGGGGCGAACTGCGGACCACCCTGGACGTCCTGCGCGACCCCGACTCCCCGGACAGCCGCGGCCCCCTGCCCGGACTGCCGGGGCTGGCCGACCTCGCCCGGACGGCCGCGGGCGCCGAGGTGGACCTCACGGTCACCGCCGGCGAGGTGCCGCCGGCCGTGGGGGCGGCGGCCTACCGGATCGTGCAGGAGGCGCTCACCAACGCCGTACGGCACGGCGGCCGGGACGACCTGACGGTCCGGGTCCGGGTGGACGAGACGGACGGTGCCCTGCGGGTGCGGGTCAGCGATGACGGGGCGGGCGCGGGGAACGAC
>NZ_JAJSZC010000147.1:0-19452 GCF_036815105.1 Streptomyces sp. IBSBF 3136 | reverse complement strand
CTGCGGCGGTGAGTCGGGCGGGGGGCAGGGGCGGGAGTGGAAGCTCCGGGCAACCCCGCCGCAGCGGAGCCCCTCAGAGGTGCCTGGCCCGACAGGGCGTTTCGGGGGAGCCCCGCCGTAGACGGACCCGGTCTCGGCGGAGCGGCGGCTCACACGGTCACGAGGTCCGCCCAGCGGGTGTAGCCGCCCGCGTGGACCCGTATGCCGTGGCGGGTCGCCAGGGCGTGGACGATCTCCTCGCCGCGGCCGTGCTCGTCGGGGTCGATGCCGATGCGGGAGTGGCCCGCCGGCAGGGTGGGGCCCGCGTCGGTGACCTCGACGTGCAGGGTGCGGACACCCTCGCCCCGGACCCAGGACAGCCGCAGCACGGCCGGGGGCAGGGCGTGGAGCACCGCGTTCGTGAGCAGTTCCGACACCAGGAGCAGGGAGTCCTCGACGATCTCCGGGGACACGTCCCACTCGGCCAGTGCCGCACCCACACCCCGGCGTACCTCGGAGACGGCGCCGGGAACGGGAGGCGTCATCCACACCTGCTCGCAGGTCTCGGGAAGCAGCGTGTCCAGCTGTGCCGCCATGTTCTCTCCTCGGGTGTGCGCGATCGGCCCGGCGCTCGTGCCGCAGCGCGTGTGTGCCGGGCCTCGATGAACCGTATGGAGACAAACCGGGCGGGTCAATGAACATGGGTCGGCATTACCGAACGCGCGGGTCCGCCGGGCCGCCGGAGCAGCCCCGACCTGCCCACGGAGCGGATCGTCCGCGGCGGTAATACGCTCGCATCATGGCCGGCCCAGTCCAGTCGATCGAGCGGGCGGCGGCGATCCTGCGTCTGCTCGCCGGTGGGCCCCGCCGACTCGGGCTCGGCGAGGTCGCGGCCTCGCTCGGGCTGGCGAAAGGCACCGCCCACGGCATTCTGCGCACCCTTCAGCACGTGGACTTCGTGGAGCAGGACGCGGCCACCGGCAAGTACCAGCTCGGAGCCGCCCTGCTGCACCTGGGCACCAGCTACCTGGACGTCAACGAGCTGCGGTCGCGCTCGCTGAACTGGGCCGACGCCCTGGCCGCCCGCAGTGGTGAAGCCGTCCGCCTGGGGACCCCGCTGGAGGACCGGGTGCTCGTCGTCCACCACGTGTTCCGGCCGGACGACACGCTCCAGACCCTGGACGTGGGCTCGCTGCTGCCGCTGCACGCCTCCTCGCTGGGCAAGGTCCTGCTGGCCTACGGCACCGCGACCCCTGAGTCGGCCGAGCAGGCGGGTCTGGAGCCGTACACCCGGCACACCCTGGTGGCCCCCGAGCAGCTCACCCGGGCGCTCGCCGAGGTCCGGGAGCTCGGCTGGGCCGCCGAGATCCAGGAGATGAGCATGGGCGAGGCCGGGCTCGCCGCACCGATCCGGGGGCACGGCGGCCTCGTCGTCGGGGCCATCGGGCTGTCCGGTCCCGTCGAGCGGATCTGCGACGGCCAGGGACACCCGCGCCCCAGCCTGATCACCCTGCTCCGGGAGGCCGCGCGGGCGATCTCCAGAGACCTGGGCGCCGCTCGCTGGTAGGCCGGCGCACCCCGACCCGCTCCGATCCGTCGGAAGGTAGACCCGATCATGGTCGAACGTCACGTAATGTCCATCGATCAGGGCACCAATTCCACCCGCTGCATCCTGTTCGACCACCGGGGGCGGCTGGTGTCGGTCGCGCAGCGGGAGCACCAGCAGCACTTCCCCCGCCCCGGCTGGGTCGAGCACGACGCCGTGGAGATCTGGCAGAACCTGAGGCGCGTCGTACCCGAGTCACTGGCCGCCGCCGGTGTCGACCCCGGCCAGGTCGCCGCCATCGGCCTCGCCAACCAGCGGGAGACCACGGTGCTCTGGGACCGGCGGACGGGAGCCCCGGTGGGCCGGGCGATCGTCTGGCAGGACACCCGCACGGCCCCGCTCGTGGACGAGCTGGCGCGGCGGCCGGGGGAGGACTTCTTCCTGGACCGGTGCGGCCTGCCGCCGTCGACGTACTTCTCCGCGCTGCGCGTCCGCTGGCTGTTCGACCACGTCAAGGGCCTGGAGCAGCGTGCGAAGGACGGCGAGGTGCTGTTCGGCACGATGGAGACCTGGCTGACCTGGAACCTCACCGGCGGCGCCGACGGCGGCCTGCACATCACCGACGTCACCAACGCCGGCCGGACCATGCTGATGAACATCCGCACGCTCGCCTGGGACGAGGACCTGCTGTCCTTCTTCGGCGTGCCCCGGAGCATGCTGCCCGAGATCAGGTCGTCCGCCGAGCTGTACGGCGACGCCCGCGCGCTGCTGCCCGGCGTCGGCATCACGGCCGCCCTCGGCGACCAGCAGGCGGCCCTGTTCGGCCAGACCTGCTTCTCGCCGGGGGAGGCGAAGTGCACCTACGGGACCGGCAGCTTCCTGCTCCTCAACACCGGCACCGAGCCCGTACGCTCGCGGCACGGACTGCTCACCACCGTCGCGTACCAGATCGGGGACCAGAAACCGGTCTACGCGCTGGAGGGCTCCATCGCCGTCACCGGCGCGCTCGTCCAGTGGTTCCGCGACCGCCTGGGCCTGATCAGCAGCGCCCCGGAGATCGAGACCCTGGCCCGGACGGTCGAGGACAACGGCGGCTGCTACATCGTCCCCGCCTTCTCGGGCCTGTTCGCCCCCCGGTGGCGCAGCGACGCGCGCGGCGTCATCGTCGGCCTCACCTCGTACATCACCAAGGGGCACCTGGCGCGTGCCGTCCTGGAGGCCACCGGCTGGCAGACCCGCGAGGTGGTCGACGCCATGAACGCCGACTCCTCCGTCCCCCTGAAGGAACTCAAGGTGGACGGCGGCATGACGGCGGACAACCTGCTCATGCAGTTCGTCGCCGACGTGCTCGACGTGCCGGTGGTGCGGCCCATGGTCGCCGAGACGGTCTCCCTCGGCGCCGCCTACGCGGCAGGGCTCGCCGCCGGCTACTGGCCCGACCTCGAGGTCCTGCGCCGCAACTGGCACCGGGCCGGCCAGTGGCTGCCCGACATGGACCCCGCACACCGCGCGGCGGAGTACGAGAACTGGCAGCGGGCCGTGGAGCGCTCCCTCGGCTGGGTCAGGCAGCCCCACCCGGCCGACCCGCCCCCGGACGCCTGACGGCCGGTCACCTGCGGTGCGCCGCACGGCAGCCGCCGCGGGTCCGGTTGCGGGGCACGGGCCCGGGAGTAGCCTGGTGTTGATCCCCCGACCTGCTTCAGGAGGCGGGCTATGTTTCTCCGACTACTGCGACGCCGCATGCCGCTCGGCCTTGTCCTTCTCGGCAACGGCCGCCTGATCCGGGGCTTCAGCGGCAGTCACTACGACGGGCACGGATACCAGTCCTGACCCGGTAACCGGCAGAACTCTGGAGGAAGCGCGGTGGCCGAGGACACCGATGCCCTGGAAGCCATGACGCGGATCCTGTCACCCCACTGCCGTGTCACCCGGATGTCCGGCGGAGCGCTGATCGCGGACTGGAGACGGACGAGGTTCCTCGCCCTGACCACCGCGGACCTGCGAAAGTTCGCCGACGAGAGCTCCCGTGAACGCGCCGAGCTCGTCACCGGTCTCCGGCGCGCGGGCTGCGCGCCGGACCGCCGGGCCGAGCACTCGTACGTCGAGGTCGGCCTCTGGCTGCGGGCCACGCATCTGCTGATCCGCACCCTCGGATTCGGCCGCGTCCTGCGGCTCCTGTCCCTGGCGGCGCCGGAGTACGCCCGCACGGACCCGCCCACCGCGCAGGAGGTCGCCCGGCTGAGGCGCGCGGTGCGGTCGCACAGTCGACGGAGCTGGCTCGTCGACGACGACTGCAAGGCCGAGGCCGTGACGGCGTTCGTCCTGCTGCGGCGGCGCGGGCTGCGCGCCGTGCTCCATGTCGGCGTGCGCGAGCACCCGTTCGCCCTGCACGCCTGGACCTCCTCGGGCGGCCTCGGCATTCCCGACGCCGCCCCCCGCGGGCACACCTTCACGCCGGTGCTCTCGATCGGCCGCGGAGGACATTGACATGCGCGGAGGACGGTGACATGGAAGCGCTCCGCCTCGACTGGGCAGCGGGCGCACCGCGGTTGCGGGCGGCGGAGGACATGGCACGGCAGGGGCTCGTGACGACGCTCACCTCACCGGCGGGCGCGGCGGTGGTCGTCGGCTGGGCCGGCTCGCACCGCGACCGTGTGGCGGGTGCGCGACGCCTTCTGGAGTACTTCGGCCGGCGCCGACGTGCTCCCCGGCTGCCGATCGGTGACTACGCGGCCGTCCTGCTGTACCGCGACCGTGTCGTGCTGTTGCGGGACGAACAGGCGCGGATCCCCTTGTTCTTCAGGGAGTCCGGGGGCCGGGTGAGCGCGGTCGGTACCTCGGCGCGCGGACTCGGCGCCGGCACGGAACTCGAACGCCGCTACTTCTGCCGGTACCTGACCGGGAACCTGGCCCAACCGCACTCGGACCTCACCCCGTTCACCGACGTGCACCGGGTCCTCGGCGGCGAGGTCGTGGAGCTGACGATCACCGGGCACCTGCTCGGCCGGACGCGGTCGCACGCCCCGCGCGCCCCCGCGCGGACGTCCCCGGCGGCGGACGGCCCCGACACCGGCGGGGCCGCGAAGGAGCTGCGCCTCGCGCTGGAGAACGCCGTCGACCGCCGCATGGGAACGACGACGGCGTGTCACGTCTCCGGCGGCACCGACTCGACCAGCGTCGCGCTGCTCGCGGCCCGCCGACCGGCCGCCGGGGAACTGGTGCTGCTCGTCGGCCGCTTCGCCCGCGGGGAGCTGGCCGGGGACGGTCCCTACCTCGACGAGGCGCTGACCGAGATCCGCCGGCACGCACCGGACGCCCGCCCGGTGATCGTGGACGCCGACGACGTGGCGGACTTCGACGACTTCCGGCACCACGCGGGTGACGCCGACGAGCCTCAACCACACGCCTTCCGCGCCTCGTTCTGGGCCAGGCTGCACACCGCCGCGGCGGAACTGGGCTGCGACGCCCTGCTGACCGGGTGCGGCGCCGATCCGATCGCCGACGCCAACCCCTTCCAGCTGCACCGGCTGGCCCGTACGGGACGGTTCCCGCTGCTGGCGCGACAGGCACGCGCATGGGCCGTCGGCAGCGAGCGGGGCGTGCGGGACATCGTCCACACCTACGTCGTACGGCCCGCGCTGCCGCTGACGACCGAACGGCTCACGGCTCTCGGCCGCGGCGGCACGGTGCTCGGCGGGCTCGGCGACTTCGGCCGCCCCCGCTGGCTGCGGCCCCTGTTCGCGCGGACCCACGGCTACGGCCGGGCCCGCATGGCCGAGAGCCGCTTCGTGTTCGGGCGCAGGCCGGAAGAGGCGCTCTACGACGCGGCCAACTACTTCACCGCGCCCGACCTGTTGTCCTGGCACCGAGCACCGGGGGACGGGTTCTTCCTCTCCCACCCCTTCCTCGACCCGGAGGTCGTCGCCACGATGCGCGGCCTCCCCCCGGAAGCCACGTTCCGGCCGGGCCGTCCGAAGGCGGTGCTCCGCGAGGCCATGGCGGACCTGCTCCCACCCGGCATACAGGCCCGCACGGCGAAGATCCCGTTCAACCAGCTCTACGCCCGCGGGCTGCGCCGGCACGGCGACGCACTCCTCGACCTCTGCCGCCACGCCCGGCATCCGCTGATCGAGGAGATGTTCGACACCGCTTTTCTGTGCCGGGCGCTGAGGGAGGCTCAGCTCGGCATCGGGGACTCGTACGCCTGGGACCGTATGAATCGGGCGCTCGCGCTGGTGGTGTGGCTGGAGCAACTGGACCACGACGCAGGCACGTTCATCGGAGCCTCGCTGGTCACCGCCGGGTTGCCTTGAGGTCCCACAGCGTCTGCTCGATGGGGCCCGCCGCGTAGTCCAGGACCGCTGCCGCACCCGGAAAGGTGAGGAACGAGGCCACGGTGAGGACGGCACCGGTGATGCGGCCGGAGAAGGCGAGCGCGTTGCTGAAGTCCTCGATGCCCAGGCAGAACGGCTGCGCCGTCGTCAGGAGGAGCACGAGGACGACGAACGCCACGGTGACCCTCGCCCGCAGGCGTGGGCAGCCGACTCCCGGCCAGGGGGGAGTCTTCATCGGATCACCTCCGGAGGCCGCGGGTCGGTGACGAGGCTCGAGCAACATCGTTCTGGCCGGTCGGCCCGGTCGCCAGCCGGACGCCGCCGTCCGGGCGCCGCCGTACGGGGCGACGGCTCAGCAGGCCGCGGCCGCCGTGTCGGGGAGGGCCTGCTCCGCCCAGATGACCTTCCCCTCGCGGGTGTGCCGGGTGCCCCAGCGTTCGGCGAGCTGGGCGACCAGGAGCAGGCCACGGCCGCCCTCGTCGTAGGTGCGGGCCCGGCGGAGGTGCGGAGCGGTGCTGTTGCCGTCGGAGACCTCCAGGGTCAGCGTGTCCTGGAGGATCATGCGCAACCGGATGGGGCTGCTGCCGTAGCGGACCGCGTTCGTCACCAGTTCGCTGACCATGAGTTCCGTGGCGAAGGCCGGCTCCTCCAGGCCCCACGCGGCCAGCCGCTCCGCCGCGTGGACGCGGGCCCCCGCGACGGCCGCCGGGTCGCACGGGAGGTCGAGCGTGGAGACGTGGCAGGGGTCGAGCACCCGGGTGCGGGCGAGCAGCAGGGCGACGTCGTCGGACGGGCGGCTGGGCAGCAGCGCGGACAGCAGCCGGTCGCAGGTCTCGTCCAGCGACTCCGGCGCGCGGGCGAGGACGTGGCCGAGCAGGTCACGCGCGGCGTCCACGTCACGCGTGCGGCTCTCGACGAGGCCGTCGGTGTGCAGGGCCAGCAGACTGCCCTCGGGCAGTTCGAACTGGCAGGTCTCGAAGGGGAGTCCGCCGAGCCCCAGGGGCGGGCCGATCGGTATGTCGGGGAAGTCGACCGACCGGCGGCCCGGCAGGTCACCGTCCCCGGCCGAGGGGGTGACCACGGCGGGTGACACGTGCCCGGCGCTGGCCAGGGAGCAGATCCGGGACACGGGGTCGTAGACCGCGTACAGGCAGGTGGCGGTCTCCACCCCGTCCAGCTCCTCCTCGCGCTGCAGGCGGATGATCACGTCGTCCAGGTGCGTCAGCAGCTCGTCGGGCATCAGATCGATGTCCGCGAAGGCGCGTACGGCGGTGCGCAGCCGGCCCATCGTGGCGGAGGCGTGCAGGCCGCGGCCGACGACGTCGCCCACGACCAGGGCGACCCGGGCGCCGGACAGCGGCACCACGTCGTACCAGTCGCCGCCCACGCCCGCGCGGGACCCCGAGGGCAGGTAGCGGGAGGCCGTCTCGACGGCCGCGTGGTCCACCGCACGCTGCGGCAGCAGGCTGCGCTGGAGGGTGAGCGCGGTGAACCGCTCCTGGCTGTAGCGGCGGGCGTTGTCGATGTAGACCGCCGCCGTGGACGCGATCTCCTGCGCGAGCATGAGGTCGTCCTCGTCGAAGGGGACCGCGGTGCGCCGGCGGAAGAACTGGGCGAGGCCCAGTGGGCGCCCGCGGGCCCGCAGCGGCACCAGCAGCATCGAGTGGAGCCCGGGATCGTCCGAGCGGTGCGAGCCGTTCCGGGACGGCGCCGGGCCCCCGTGCCCGTCGAGGAAGGCGGCGCTGCCGAGGAGGGGCCGTCCGGTGGCCAGGACGCGCGCGAGGTCCGTGCCCTCGGGGTAGGTGTGGGTGCGGCCCGTGGCGGGCGCCGGGCCGGCGGAGTCGTCGAGCACGGACCGCTGGGCGATCCGGCGCAGCAGCGGTGCGCCGGCCGGGGGACACGCGCCGTTCTGGCGCAGCACGTCCTCCAGGAGGTCGACGGTCACGAGGTCGGCGAACTCGTCGATGCCGACCTCTGCCAGCTCCTCCGCGGTGCGGGCGGTGTCGAGGGTGGTCCCGATCCGTCTGCTCGCCTCGTTGGTCAGCAGGAGCCGCCGCTGCAACCGCCGGTCGCGTTCCTCCTGGTAGGCGGCGACGACCTCCTCCGAGCCCCGGTCGACGTAGGCGAAAGCCGTCTCCAGGAGCCTGAGCGTCGCCTCGTTGACGAGCTGCGGATCGCTGGTCAGACGGCAGGCCTCGGACTGGATCACCTCCAGCAGGCACAGGTGGCCCAGCCGGAAGGCGCGCAGCAGCCTGGTCACCGGCACCCCGCCGCGCGCGAACCGGCGGCCGACCTCCCGGGCGTCGGACGGCACCCGGCCGGCGGCCGCCTCGGCGGTGGCCTCCGGGCCGTGTTCGAGGACGTCGAGGAAGGTGGCCACGTGCCCGGCCGTCTCCCGCGCCACCAGCGCGGCGAGGTCTTCGTACCGCCACAGCTCGGGGAGCTCACCGTGTATGCGCCGCAGCATCACCTCGACCGACTCGTCCGCCCGCGGCCTCAGCTCGTGAGCCAGACGGCGGAGGAACACATCGGTGTCGGTGTCCATAAGTGGATTTTAGGGGCATCGCGCCTACGCAGTCGTCCGCGCCGTCACGCAGGCACGGCCGACGGCACGGGGGCGGACGGCAGGCGGCGCCGGGGGAAGCCCCGAGAAAAACTGGTCCAACCAGTTGACCAGTGGACGGGGCGCCGCCACCCTGAGCGCCATGACTCAGGGACACATCCGGCGGGAGGCGGTCTCCGACCAGCTCTTCGCCGTGCTGCGTGACAGGATTCTCGGCGGCGGGCTGCCGGCCGGCGCCGCCCTCACCGCCGAACGGGACCTGGCGGCCGAGTTCGGGGTGAACCGGCACGCCGTCCGCGAGGCCGTCAAACGGCTCCAGCAGGCACGGCTGGTCGAGGTCAGCCACGGCGGCCGCACCCTCGTCCTGGACTGGCGGCACACCGCGGGGCTCGACCTCGCCGTGGGCATCGCCGCGGCCGACGCCGGCCCCTCGGTCACGGACCTCGCCCGGGACGCCCTGGAGATGCGCGCCTGCGTCGGTGCCGACGCGGCCCGGCTGTGCGCGCTGCGCTGCTCCGAGGCGGCCGCGAGCGAGATCGTCGAGGCCGCGGGCCGCTACGCCCGCACCGGTCCCGACCTGACCGAGCTGGGCGAGGCGGACGTCGCCTGGTGGCGGCTGATCGTGGAGGGCTCCGGGAACATCGCCTACCTGCTGGCCTTCAACAGCCTGGTGGGCGGCACGCTCCCGGTCGCCGACGTACCCGACGACCTGCGCACCGCGGAACTCCTCGACGTCGCCGCCCACCAGCGGCTGGCGGCGCACATCGCGGCGCGCGAGGCCGCGGCGGCCGAGCGGCTGGCGCGCGAGCTGCTGTCCCGCAGCGTGCCCGCGACGCGCCGGAAGGCGGTGCGCTGACGTGATCCCGGCCGTGGTCTACGCGATACCGGCGTTCGTGCTGCTCGTCGTCGTGGAGGCGCTGTCCTACCGCTTCCTGCCGGACGACGACGAACGCGGGTACGAACTGCGCGACACCGTCACCAGCATGTCCATGGGCGCGGGCAGCCAGGTCGTCGCCGTGCCGTGGAAGGCGGTGACGATCCTCCTCTACGCGGCTCTCTACGCCGTCGCCCCCTGGCACCTGCCGCCGTCCTCCGCCTGGACCTGGGTCCTGCTGTTCTTCGGCGACGACCTGGCGTACTACGTCTTCCACCGGGCCCACCACCGGGTACGGGTGCTGTGGGCGAGCCATGTGGTCCACCACTCCAGCGTCCGCTTCAACCTCTCGACCGCCCTGCGCCAGAGCTGGACGCCGATGACGGGCCTGCCGTTCTGGCTGCCCCTGGCGCTGCTCGGCGTGCCGCCCTGGATGATCCTGCTCCAGCAGGCGTTCAGCCTCGTCTACCAGTTCTTCCTGCACACCGAGCGGGTGGACCGGCTGTGGCGGCCGGTGGAGTGGTTCTTCAACACCCCCTCCCACCACCGCGTCCACCACGGCTCGAACAACGCCTACCTGGACCGTAACTACGGCGGGATCCTCATCGTCTGGGACCGGTTGTTCGGCACCTTCGAGCCGGAGGGCGAGCGTGTGGTGTACGGCCTGACGAAGAACATCGGCACCTACAACCCGGTGCGGGTCGCCTTCCACGAGTTCGCGGCCGTCTGGCGCGACGTCCGCGCGGCGACGCGCTGGCGCGACCGCGCCGGCCACCTCTTCGGGCCGCCCGGCTGGGCGCCCGGGACGGAGGGGTGAGATGCCGCCGCTGATCCTGGCCTTCGCCGCGCTGGCCGCCCTCGACATCGCCGGGGTCGCGGCCGGCCTGCCGGCGCTGGAGTGGGTCGCCAAACCCCTGCTCGCGCCGGTGCTCGCCGTCCACCTGTGGCACCTGACCGGCACCCGGCACGCCCCGGTCCTGGCCGGTCTCGGCCTCGCCGCCGCCGGGGACGTGGCCCTGATGCTGCCGGGCCGCGCGGCCTTCGCCGTCGGGCTGGGTTTCTTCCTGGGCGCGCAGCTCTGCTGGACGGCGGCGTTCCTGCGCGCCGGTGCCCTGCGGCACCTGCGTCCCCGCCGCCTGCTGTGCGCCGTTCACGCCGTCGGCTGGGGCGCCGCGGTCGCCGTCCTCGCGCCCGCCCTCGGACCGCCCCTCGGGGTCGCGGTCGCCGGGTATGCGCTGGCCCTGGTCACCATGGCGGTCACCGCACGCGTGCTGGGGCCGCGGGCGGCCTGGGGCGGCCTTGTCTTCCTCGGCTCGGACCTGCTCGTCGGACTGGGAGCCGCCGGCACCGACTTCACCGGGCGTGGCGTGCTGGTCATGGCCACGTACACCCTGGCCCTCGCCCTGATCACCACGGCCGTGGCAGCGGCGGAACGCGGGCCGGCGGACGGCGTCCCACCGGCGCCGTCCGCCCTTGAGCTGCGAACCTGACCGGCCGCCCGCACGCTGGAGGGACAGTCCCGTTTCCGGCCGAGGAGCGTTCGCATGGCGAAGGACCGTGGTGAGGACAAGAAGCTGAAGAAGGGCGACGAGGTGACCTGGAGGAGTCACGGCGGCCAGGCCGAGGGCAAGGTGGAGAAGAAGATCACCGGGCGCACCGAGGCGGCGGGCCGCACGGTGGACGCCTCGCCCGAGGAGCCGCAGTACCAGGTCCGCAGCGACAAGTCCGGCGGCTCCGCGGTGCACAAGCCCTCCGCGCTCAGGAAGAAGAAGTGAGGCGGCGTGGACGACGCCGAGCGCACGGAGACCTGGGACGAGTTCCGTGAGCTGGTGAACATGACACCGGCCGAACTCGACGAGTGGCTGGAGTCCGACAGCTCACGTGACGCAGGGGACCACAAGGCCGGAGGCGAGTCCACCGGACACGCCTCCGGCCGCCGGATCACCCAGATCCTCCGGGCGAGGAAGGGCGACCTCTCCGACGACGACTACCGGCACATGCGCAAGGTCGTCGGCTACATCCACCGCCACCTGGCCCAGCGCCCGTCCGGCGACGTACGGGACACCCGCTGGCGGCACTCCCTGATGAACTGGGGGCACGACCCGCTGTCCTGACGGGAACCGGCCTCGATCCGCCTGCCCTGACGGGAACCCGCCTCACCGGCGCGCCCCGCTCAGGCGTGCCCGCACTCCCGCCAGCGCGCCCAGCACCGCGTCGTTGGCCTCGCGGTCGCCGACGGTGAGCCGCAGGCCCTCGCCCGGGTAGTGGCGCGCCTGGACACCGGCGTCGGTGAGTGCCGTGGCGGCCCCGTCGACCGGGTCGGGCGCGGCCAGCCAGACGGAGTTGGCGTGGCTGGGGGCGACACCCCAGCCGAGCAGGGCGAGTTCGCGCAGCAGCCGTTCGCGTTCGGCCACCACGCTGTCCACGCGCAGGCGCAGCTCGTCCTCGGCCCGCAGCGAGGCCAGTACCGCCGCCGTCGCCACCGCGTTGACACCGAACGGCAGTTGCCGCCGCCGGACCCGCGCCACCAGCCCGGCCGCCCCGAGTCCGTAGCCGACCCGCAGCGCGGCGAGACCGTAGGCCTTCGAAAAGGTGCGCAACACCAGCAGGTTGGGGTGCGTGTCCAGGAGCGCGAGCGAGTCCGGCAGGCCGGCGTCGCGGGCGAACTCCACGTACGCCTCGTCCAGGAGCACTGTGACGTGCCGCGGGACGCGGCGCAGGAACGCCGACAGCGCGTCCGCGGTGACCAGGGTTCCGGTGGGGTTGTGCGGATTGCACAGCACCACGACACGGGTGCGGGGGCCGAGCGCGGCGAGCAGGGCCGGAAGGTCCTGGTGCCCGTCCGGTGTCAGGGGCACGGGCACGGGCCGCGCACCGGCCATTTCCGCCAGCAGCGGGTACGCGTCGAACGCGCGCCAGCCGTACACCACCGTGTCGCCCGGCCGGACCACCGCCTGCATCAACTGCAGGGCCACGCCGACCGATCCGCTGCCGACCGCGACATGGCCGGGAGGCACCCCGCACCACGCGGCGATCCGCTCGGTGAGCTCCTCGGGGTGGAACGGCGGGTAGCGGTGGGCCTGGTCGACGGCCCGCCGCATCGCCTCCCGCACCGACGGCAGCGGGGGATAGGGGCTCTCGTTCAGGGCGAGCCGGTGCGGCACCGGGATCTCCATACCTCAGTCCCGTCCGCCGTGCCAGCGCACCGCGACGGCACCGGCGAAGTCGCCCGCGTGGGCGAAGCCGCCCAGTACCACCAGGTCGCCGTCCGCCACCTGCCCGGAGGCGATCGCACGCTCCAGGGTGATCGGTATCGCCGCCCCGAACAGGTTCCCGTAGGCGTCGAAGGTGTTCAGATGGCGCTCGGCCGGCAGTTGCAGCGCCTCCCGCCAGTTCCGCAGGAAGGTGCGATTGGGCTGGTTGGTGATCAGGACGTCGATGTCGGCGGTCGCCACGCCGAGCCGCCCGCACAGGTCCGTGACCACCTCGGGGACCAGGCGGTTCCCCCGCGCCAGGACCTTGGCGACGCTCGCGTCGGTGAACCCGATCCGCAGCTGGGACTCTCCCGGCTCCCAGTACTTGCGGCCGTCGTCGACCGCCACGGTCATGTCGCCGGCGTACGCGCCGATGTGCCGGGTCTCCACGTCGAGCACCGGCGACCCCGCCGACGTCGTCACGTACCCGACACCGCACCCGTCGCCCGGGATGGCGGCCTGGGCCAGCCTGCGCACCTCGGACTGGGTGAACCACTGGCCGGCGGCGCTCTGCGCGTTGCAGATCAGCGCGCTCCTCGCGTCGGTGGTGGTGAGGATCTGCCGGGCCAGCTTCAGCATGTACACGAACGACGCGCAGCCCGCGTTGGCCACGTCGACGAGCCACTCCGGATTCAGGCCCAGCCGGCGCGCCACCTCGGTACCGGCGCCCACGAACGGCAGGTCCGGCAGCTGGCTGTGCACCAGCAGCACGTCGACGCCCCGGATCTCCGCCTCGCCGTGCCGTTCGATCAGGGGCTGCACGGCGCGCTCGATCATGTCCGCGTTGGTCTCGTCCCTGGCCACGTGGTGCCGCGACGGCGGCACCTTGAACATGGGGTGGTCGCGGAGCTTGTCCTCGGCCCCCGGGTACCGCGTGTAGAACTCCGCGGGGACCGGCTCACCGGGCAGGTAGCAGGCGACGTCGGTGAGGCTGACCGTGGTCACCGCGTCACCGCCCGGGCGGGCGCCGAACCGATCGGCAGACCGCCGCGGTGACGGTGCTCCAGGATCGCCTTGAGGTTGCGCATCTCCACGGTGTGCCCGGCGTAGAAGAGGTCCCAGTAGTCGCCCACCCAGGGCCGGTCCGGGCGCGGGGCCAGTTCGGGGTGCGGGTTGTCGTCGTAGTGGGGGTGCCGGCAGTTGGTCCAGGTGATCACCGAGCCCGGCCGGCCGAGGACCAGGGAGGCCGGGACCACCCGCATCAGGTAGATCATCCAGAGCTGGTCGCCCTGGTCCCACGAGCAGTGGTAGTCCACGGTCATGGCCTCGGGGTTGGCGACCACCTCGCAGTAGATCCGGGTGTCTTCCTCCAGCCGGTCGTGCCCGACCCACAGCCCCGGTGTGCCGGTGGGCGCGAAGTCCCGCAGACTGCAGGTCCACTCCTCCAGATGGTGTCCCTGGCGCAGGTAGTCGTACGCCAGGTCCGGGGGGCAGTCGACGTACTCGTGGATGGTGCAGTACTGCCCGTACACCTGGTGGTGGGGGTAGACGGCGTGGGTGAGTTCCATGCAGTGGGCGGTCAGTTCCTCCTTGCCGGTGTTCTCGATCCGGATCAGACCGGGGACGTCAGCCAGCCTGTCAGCCGGGCTGTCAGCCGACGTGGACGACTCCTCGCTCATCTGAACCCTCCTTGTTCGTGGTGGCGTTGCTCGTGGTTGCGTCGGTGAAGGACTGGAAGGGGAGGAACGGCGGTATCTCCCGCGGGTCGCAGGCCACCGCGACGAACGCCGGGCCGCCGGCCTCGTTGGCGCGCAGCAGGGCCGTGCGCAGCTGCGCCGCGTCGGTGGCCCCCGTGGCCCGCAGGGACGGGAAGGCGGCGGCCACCCCGGCGGCGATGTCGGCCGGGGCGAACAGGTCGTCGCCGCGACCGGCGCCCTGGAGGAACTCCTCCCGCATCGCGCACATGGCGTGCGCGTTGTTGTTGAAGATCACGAAGGTGACCGGCGCGTCGTACTCCACGGCGGTGTGCACCTCCATCCCGTGCATGAAGAACGCCCCGTCCCCGGCGAGCACGTACGTACGGCGGCCGGTGGCGAGCGCCGCCCCGATGCCGGCGCCGAAGGTGTAGCCCATGCCGCCCATGCCGAGGGCCACCACGAACCGGCCCCGGCGGGGCGCCGGCAGGAGATGGATCGCGCCGGCCCCCGTGTTGCCCGCGTCCACGAACACGTGGGCGTCCTCCGGGAGCGCCGCCTCCACGGCGGCCACCGCCCGCGCCTGCGGGACGGTGGGCTCGGCCGCGGGGGCGGCCGGTCCCGGCGGGGCGGTGGGAACCGGACCGGCGTGCGGCGGGCAGGGGCGGGAGCGCGACGGCAGCCGGGCGGTCACCGCGCGCAGCGCGTCCCGCAGGTTCCCGCCCAGCGTGGTGGCGGGCACGAACGGCGGCTCGGCGCCGACGCAGACGACCCGGGTCGTGGCCAGGGCCCGGTCGAGGCCGCCGCGCGCCAGCAGCGGCAGCCGGGTGCCGACCAGCAGGCACACCTCGGCCCGCCCCAGGCAGTCCGCCACGTTGGCGTGCCCCATCACCCCCGCCACACCGGCGAAACGGGGGTCCCGGTTGTCGAAGACGTCCTTGGCGTCCGGCGTGACCGCCACCCATGCCCCGAGAGACCGGACCAACGCGGCCAGTTCGTCCCGCGCGCCGGCGGCGGCGACCTCCTCACCGGCGACGACGAGGACGCGGCCGACCCCGCGCAGGGCGTCGCACACCGCGCCGACGGCGACCTGGTCGAGCGGTACGGCGGACACCGCGGAGGCGTCGTCCGGTGCTGGTGCTGGTGCTGGTGCTGGTGCTGGCGCCGGTGCTGCTGCCGGGGCCGGGACGGCCTGGGCCGGGGCGCGGGCGGGCAGGCGGACCGGGGCCTGCTGCACGTCCTTGGGCAGCAGCAGCACGGCCGGTCCGCGCGGATCGGCCTGGGCCGCCGCGAGCGCCCGGGGCAGCAGCTCCGCGAGCGAGTCCGGGTCGTCCACCCGGGCGCAGAACCGGGAGATCGGCGCGAAGACCTCCCGCGCGTCGAAGGAGCCCGCCATGCCGCTGGAGTCCTGGAACGCCCCCTGCCCCTCCTGGCCGGTCGGCGGCTGGCCCACCAGGGCCAGCACGGGCACCCGGGACGCGTAAGCCTCCGCGAGACCCGGCACGAGATTCATCGCCCCGCCGCCCGAGGTGGCGGCGACGACACCGATGCGCCCGGTGGTCCGCGCGTACCCGTCGGCCATGGTGACGGCGGAGAACTCGTGCTTGGCGACGACACCGCGGACGTCGCCGCCCCGGTGCACCGCGTCGTACAGGTCCTCGATGTTCGCGCCGCCGACGCCGAACAGGTGGGTGACTCCCGCCCCGGCGAGTAACGCGGCCAGGTGGTCGACCAGGCGCACCGGTCCCGCCGTGCGCGGGTCCGGGATCGTGGTGGTCATGCGGGGCTCCCCTGCGGGTCGTGGTGCCGGTCGACCAGGCCGGACGGCGAGACGACCTGGAAGCGGTGCCGGTACTCCCTGGGAGTGAGCCCCAGGGCCCGTCCGAAGGAGCGGAAGAACGTCTCGGTGGCGGAGAATCCGCAGCGGCCGGCTATCTGGCTGATCGTCAGGTCGGTGGTCTCCAGCAGCTCGCGCGCGCGGGCGATCCGCGTCCGCCCGACGTACTGGCCCGGTGTCACGCCCACCTCACGCCGGAAGACCCGGGCGAAGTTGCGCTGGCTCATGTTGGCCCGCCGCGCGATCTCGGCCACGGACAGCGGCTTGTCCAGGTTGCCCTGGATCCACTCCTGCGCCGCCCGGATCGGCGGGTGGTCGGCCAGCTGGGCGTCGAGGACGGCGCTGTACTGGGACTGCCCGCCGTGCCGCTTGAGGAACAGCACCAGGAACCGTGCCGTCTCCAGCGCGAGCGCAGAACCGTGGTCCGCCTCCACCAGGGCGAGCGCCATGTCGATGCCCGTGGACACGCCCGCGGAGGTCACGAAGGGCCCGTCCCAGACGAAGATCGGCTCAGCGTCCACCGTCACGTCCGGGTAGCGGTGCGCCATCGCGTCGCTGTACGCCCAGTGCGTGGTGGCGCGTCTGCCGTCGAGCAGGCCCGCCTCCGCCAGCAGGAAGGAGCCGCCGCACACGGAGGCGACCCGGCGCGAGCGGGCCGCCGCCCCGCCGATCCAGGACACCAGCGCCCGGTCCCGCAGCGCGCTGTCCAGGCTCCAGCCGCCCGGGACCAGAAGCGTGTCGATCGGTCCCTGCCCCGCATCGAGCGGCGAGGCCTCCAGCACCACCCCCGAACTCATGCGCACCAGCGGTGCGTCGGCGGAGACGAAGTCGGTCCGGTAGGGGGTGCCCGAGGGCCCCAGGAGCCGGTTCGCCATGTCGAACACTTCAATAGGGCCGGTGATGTCCAGGGCCATCGCCCCGGCGTACACCACGACCACCACACGTCGCTCCAACACGGTCACAGCCTGTATCGGACGCCACACTGGCTGCAATGACAGATTACTGACGTATCCGGCCAGGCGAACGGCGCCGGAACGCGCGGGACGGGCGCTGGCGAGGCACTTCACGCGCCCTTCACGCGCCGGGCCGGCGGTGCCGGGTGAGGCAGCTCACAAGACCTCGATGAGGCGGCTCACAGCGACCGGGGACCCGCTCGCGGGGACCCCGGCGGCACGGCTCACGGGCCCTCGGCGGACCGCCCCGCGGCGCGCCGGCGCGCCGGGCGCTTTCCCCAGGTGATCCATCACGGGCCACCCGGACTGTGCTACGGTTTGCGTGTTGCAGTTGTGGTACCCATGAACCCATGTGCGCCTGACGGGAATGCTTTCTCCTAGGGCGCACTGTTTGTTTTCCGGCATCTCCGGATGGGGCCTCTGCCTACAGAAGGAGAAAGTCATGGCACAGGGAACCGTGAAGTGGTTCAACTCTGAAAAGGGTTTCGGCTTCATCGCGCAGGACGGTGGCGGTCCGGACGTCTTCGCCCACTACTCGAACATCGCCACCCAGGGCTTCCGTGAGCTCCAGGAGGGCCAGCGGGTCTCGTTCGACGTCACGCAGGGCCAGAAGGGCCCGCAGGCGGAGAACATCGTCCCCGCCTGATCGCCGGACGCATATTCGCGCACCGGGGTCCGCGCCGTCATGGTGCGGACCCCGGTTCGTGCTGTTTCCAGGAAGGCAGAAATCCGCATGTCCCGCAGGTCCCAGAAGCCGAGCCGGCGCGCCTTGTCGCCCTCGCCCTCGCCGTCGTCGCCGATGGAATTCCGGCTGCCGGAAAGCACGACACCCGCTCTTCCCGCCGTCGAGGACTTCGCCGATCTGGACATGCCTCCGGGGCTGCTGAAGACCCTCACCGCGCAGGGCGTCACCACCCCGTTCCCCATCCAGGCCGCCACGCTGCCCAACTCGCTCGCCGGCCGTGACCTGCTGGGGCGGGGCCGCACCGGCTCCGGCAAGACCCTCGCGTTCGGCCTGGCGCTGCTGGCCCGCACCGCCGGACTGCGTGCCGAGCCCAAGGCGCCCCTCGCCCTGGTGCTGGTCCCCACCCGCGAACTCGCCCAGCAGGTGGCCGACGCCCTGACCCCCTACGCGACGGCCGTGAACCTCCGGCTCGCCACCGTGGTCGGCGGCCTTTCCATCACCAAGCAGGCCACCACGCTCCGGCGCGGCGCCGAGGTGCTCGTGGCGACCCCCGGCAGGCTCAACGACCTGGTGGAGCGCGGCGACTGCGTGCTCGGCGACGTCCGCATCACGGTGCTGGACGAGGCCGACCAGATGACCGACATGGGCTTCCTGCCGCAGATCACCCGGGTGATCCAGCAGGTGCGGCCCGACGGTCAGCGGATGCTCTTCTCGGCCACCCTGGACCGCAACATCGACCGCCTGGTGCAGCGCTTCCTGACCGACCCCGTGGTGCACTCCGTGGACCCGTCGGCGGGAGCGGTGACCACCATGGAGCACCACGTGCTCCACGTCCTGGACGAGACCGACAAGAAGGCCGTCACCACGCGCATCGCCGCCCGTGACGGCCGGGTGATCCTGTTCCTCGACACCAAGCGCTCCGCCGACCGGCTCGCCAAGCGGCTCCTGGCCGTCGGGGTGCGCGCGGCGGCCCTGCACGGGGGCCGCTCCCAGCCGCAGCGCAACCGCACCCTGGAGCAGTTCAAGAACGGCCAGGTCACCGCCCTGGTGGCGACGAACGTCGCGGCCCGCGGCATACACGTCGACGACCTCGACCTCGTCGTCAACGTCGATCCCCCCACCGACCACAAGGACTACCTCCACCGGGGCGGCCGCACGGCCCGCGCCGGTGGCTCCGGCAGCGTGGTCACGCTGGTCCTGCCCGACCAGAAGCGGGACGTCACCCGGCTCATGTCGGACGCGGGCATCCGCCCCCGGACGGCCCGCGTCATGTCGAGCGACGCGGCGCTGACCACCATCACCGGCGCCCGAGAGCCCTCCGGCGTTGCCGTCACCATCGAGGTCCCCCAGCCCGCGACACCGCCGTCGTCCCGTCCGGACCGCAAGCCCGGCGGCCGCTCCTCGCGTCGGCGCAGCGGCGGCGGGTCCGAGACGGCGTCGGCGGCCACCGCCAGGACGGGCGGCCGCGGCGCCGACCGCCGGGGCGGCACGGCCTCCGGATCCGGGGCGGCGGCGTCCGGCGGCACCTCCGCGACCGGCGGCCGGGTCCCGGCCCGCCGCACCGGCTCCGGCGGCGCCCCGGGCGGTGCCGGCGGCACGGGCGGCCGCGGTTCCGGCCGGCGTTCCGCGGCCGGCGCGGCGAACGGCGCGGCCCCGTCCGGCAAGACCGCCCGCGCCGCCGGCCGCCGGCCGGCCTCCGGCACGGCCAAGGGCGGCGCCACCGGCACCGGTGGCCGCCGCGGGGGGGGGGGGGGGGGGGGGGGGGGGGGGGGGGGGGGGGGGGGCGGGGGGGG
>NZ_JAJSZC010000146.1:0-19836 GCF_036815105.1 Streptomyces sp. IBSBF 3136 | reverse complement strand
GGGGTGTCCGGGGGGAAGGGGGAGCGGCGCAGCAGTCTCAGGGTGTCGCGGTCGTTCTCCAGCAGTCGTTCCACCAGGCCCCCGAACCAGTCGCCGGCGTACGCGGGGGACAGCGCGGCGAACCACATCAGCCAGTCAAGGCGCAGATGGTAGGGCGCGAACTGGCGGGGCCAGTGCCGAGGGTCGCCGGGCTTGCCCCGGAACTCGTACTCACGCCAGTCGGAGTCCTCCCGGGGCACGTCGTCCAGCGTGCCCTCGACGACCACCTCGTAGCGGACCCGGCTGACGCTGCCGAAGGCGCCGTAGGTGTTGACCAGGTGCAGCGGGTCGAAGGAGCGGTTCATGACCTGGCGCCGGGAGACCATGTTCAGCACCGGGTGGTAGCTCAGGAAGAGCAGCAGCGCGGCCACCGCGAGCACCACCACCTCGTACCAGGGCGGCGCCGCGGGCACGGACGGCGCGCCGGTGGGCAGCCGGAGCGCGGACAGGGCCAGCACGACGGTGATCCAGTTGAGCCAGGAGAAGTTCCCGGACACCACCAGCCAGAGTTGGGTGACGATCATCAGGGCGGCGGCGGCCGACGCGATCGGCTGGGGGGTGAAGAGCAGAACCGGCACGACCAGCTGCGTGAGGTGGTTCGCCGCCACCTCCGCCCGGTGCAGCGGCTTGGGCAGATGGTGGAAGAACCAGCTCAGCGGGCCCGGCATCGGCTGGGTCTCGTGGTGGTAGTACAGGCAGGTCAGCTTCCGCCAGCAGGCGTCGCCGCGCAGCTTGATCAGCCCGGCCCCGAACTCGACCCGGAACAGGATCCAGCGCAGCAGGAACAGCACCACGACGGGCGGCGCGACCTCGTCGTTTCCGAGGAACGCGGCCAGGAACCCCGTCTCCAGCAGCAGCGACTCCCAGCCGAACGCGTACCACGTCTGGCCCACGTTGACGATCGACAGGTACAGCGCCCAGGGCACCAGCCACAGCAGGATGCCGGCCCACAGCGGCAGCAGCGAGTCCGCCCCCGCCAGCAGGGCCGCGGACACCGCGCACCCCGCCCAGGCGCAGACCGCGAAGAACCGGTCCGAGTAGTGCAGCTGGAACAGGCTGGGGGCCCGCCGGAACCGCACCCGCGCCGTGAAGCGCGGGATGGGCAGCATGCCGCGGGTGCCCAGCAGGGGCCGGAACTGGAGGGCCGCCGTCAGGAAGGCGACGAGGTACACGGCGGCCAGAGCCCGCTGGAAGACCAGCCGGCTCAGCCAGTAGTCGGGTGCGGTGAACCAGTCCACGGCCGTGCGCTCCTGCCTCCATTGTTGCCGCCGCGACGAGAGGGGCCCAGCGGCGCGAAAGGGCCCGTCACTGCGTGTACCTCACCGATCGGCCCGGGTAACCCGGGCGGCCGCGCCCCGCCCCCGGTGGCGGCCCCGTCCGGTGCGGCGCCCGCTCGAAGAATCCGGCAAATCCTGGCAAGGTGGGCGCATGGCTGATCGGGGAGCGAGTGCCCTGTCACTCCCGGAGGACTGGCCCGCCCACCCGGATCCGATCCTGGCGCTCAACCACATGGGCAGCTTCGACTGGGACCTGGACACCGGTCTGTTCAGCATGGACGCCCAGGCGCACGAGATCTTCGACCTGCGCCCCGAGGAGTACGACGGACGCCCCGAGAGCCTGACCGTACGGGTACCCCGGGCGGAGGGGCACCGCCTGGACGCCCTGGTGGCGCAGGCCATCAAGGACGGCCGGGAGAACTACGGCGCCTACTTCCGCGTCCGCCGCCGCGACGGGGCCCTGCGCTGGACCCACACCCAGGGCTACATACGCCGGGACGGCACCGGCCGCCCCCGGCGGATCATCGGCATCGTCCGGGACGCCACCGAGGAGCTGGACGAGGCGGTGATGAGCCGGGACACGGCCGCGCAGGACGGCGCCCGGCGCGCGCGGACGAACGTCGTGCAGATCGCCACGGCGGCCCTCGCCCACGCCCGCACCGTCCAGGACGTCATCGACGTCGTCAAGGACAGCCACGGGCTCACCCTGCTCGGCTCCACCAGCATGGTCCTCGGCCTGGTCGAGGCCGGCCGCATCCGGCTCGTCGCCGAGGGCCCCGCGGGCACCTTCGTGCCCGGCACCCGGGTCACCCGCATAGAGGAGCCGTACCCGATGAGCGAGGCGGTGCGGACCCTGAGCCCCTGTTTCATCGAGTCGCCCGAGGACTTCGCCGACCGCTTTCCGCTGCTGTGGCGGCAGATCACCGGCCTGCGCATCACCTCCGCCGCCTATCTGCCGCTGATCGCCCAGGCCCGGCCGATCGGGGCGATGGGCCTGCTCTACAGCGACCGGCGCGGCTTCTCGCGGGAGGAGCGCGACGTACTGGTCGCGCTCGGCAGCAGCATCGCGCAGAGCCTGCAGCGCGCCATGCTCTACGAGCAGGAGAAGGACCTCGCCCAGGGCCTCCAGCAGGCCATGCTGCCGCGCACCATCCCCAGCGTGCGGGGCGCCGACGTGGCCGTCCGCTACCGCGCCGCCACCGTCGGCGGCGCCCTCGGCCGGGACATCGGCGGCGACTGGTACGACCTGATCCCGCTGCCCGGCGAGAAGGTCGGCGCGGTCATCGGCGACGTCCAGGGCCACGACACGCACGCGGCGGCCGTGATGGGCCAGCTGCGCATCGTGCTGCGCGCCTACGCGGCCGAGGGCCACACGCCGGCCACCGTGATGGCCCGCGCCTCCGTCTTCCTGCGCGAACTGGACACCGACCGCTTCGCCACCTGCCTGTACGCGGAGGCGGACCTGTCCACCGGGGTCGTCCAGATGGTCCGGGCCGGGCACATCGACCCGGTGGTCAGGCACACCGACGGCACCTGCCGGCGGGTCACCGTCGAGGGCGGCCTGCCGCTCGGCCTGTCCGCCGAGTTCGGCCGGCTCGAATACCCCGTCTCCACCCTCGAACTCGACCCGGGCCACACTCTGCTGCTGTGCACCGACGGCCTGGTCGAACAGCCCGGCGTCGACCTCGACGACGGGATGCGCGCCCTGACGGCCCTCATCGACGGCGGTCCGCAGGAGGTGCGCGACCTCGCCGACCGGCTGATCCGGATGGCCGAGGAACGCGGCGGCGACGACGACGTGGCCCTGCTCCTGCTGCGCCGCCGCGCCCCCGAGGCCCCGCGGGCGGGCGGCCGGCTCCAGCAGCACGTGGCACCCGGCGACCCCGAGGCCCTCACCCACGCCCGGCACATGATCCGTGCCGCGGTCCGCTCCTGGGGCGCCCGGGACCGGGCCGACGAGATCGAGCTGGTCGCCGACGAGCTGATCACCAACGCGCTGATGCACACCGAGGGCTCCGCGATCGTCACCGTGCGGGTCCTGGAGGGCAGTGGCCGCCGGCTGCGGGTGGAGGTCGAGGACTCCTCCAGCGCCCTGCCGCGCCGCCGGGACGCCGGCGAGAACGGCGTCTCCGGCCGCGGGCTGCTCCTGGTCGACCGGCTGGCCGACGTGTGGGGCGTGGAGGCGCGCGGCGGCGGCAAGGCCGTGTGGTGCGAGTTCGCGGTGCCGGACGGGACGCGGCCCGGCGGCTGAGCGGCCGTCCGTCACCGGCGCCGGATGGCACTCTGGACGTATGCCGGAACTGCCCGAGGTAGAAGCGCTGAAGGACTTCCTCACCGAGCACCTGGTCGGCCGCCGGGTGGTGCGGGTGCTGCCGGTCGCCGTCAGCGTCCTGAAGACGTACGACCCCCCGCTCACCGCCGTCGAGGGCGGCGAGGTGACCGGCGTGGGCCGGTACGGCAAGTTCCTGGACCTGGCGACGGACGGCGGGCCGCACCTGGTCACCCACCTGGCCCGCGCGGGCTGGCTGCAGTGGCGGGACCGGCTGCCGGACGGTCCGCCCCGCCCGGGCAAGGGCCCGCTCGCCCTGCGCGTGGCGCTGGAGACGGGTGAGGGCTTCGACCTCACCGAGGCCGGCACCCAGAAGCGCCTCGCGGTGTACGTCGTCCAGGACCCGCGGGAGGTGCCCGGCATCGCCCGCCTCGGTCCCGACCCGCTCGCCGCGGACTTCGACGAGGAGCGGCTCGCCGCCCTGCTGAAGGACGAGCGACGCCGGATCAAGGGCGCGCTGCGCGACCAGAGCCTGATCGCGGGCGTCGGCAACGCCTACAGCGACGAGATCCTGCACGCGGCGAAGATGTCCCCGTTCAAGATCGCCGCCTCGCTCACCCCCGAGGAGGTCCACCGCCTGCACGCGGCGCTGCGCACCACCCTGACCGAGGCGGTCGAGCGTTCGCGCGGGCTGGCGGCCGGCCGGCTGAAGGCGGAGAAGAAGAGCGGCCTGCGCGTCCACGGCCGCACCGGCGAGCCGTGCCCGGTCTGCGGCGACACCATCCGCGAGGTCTCCTTCAGCGACTCCTCGCTCCAGTACTGCCCCACCTGCCAGACCGGCGGCAAACCCCTCGCGGACCGCCGTCTGTCGAGACTGCTGAAGTAGCCGGCCCGAGCCGCCCGCGCGGGCAGGGCCTCCCGTGCGTGCCCACGCCGTGGCGGGGCGGCCGGGCGCCTCAGCTCGGGTCGAGCGACACCAGCCGCTGGCCGTCCGTGGTGCGTACGTCGTAGTGGGCGATCTGGTCCGGGTGCATCGTGGAGCCGGCCATCGTCATGGTCGTGCCGGTGTCGTGGGTGCCCACGGACCAGCCGCCGACGACCTGCTCGGAGCCGTCGCGGCCCACCACGACCAGCCGGCAGGAGTGGGGGCCGGAGGCGTCCTTGACCTCCAGGCGCATCCTGCTGCCGGAGTCCCCGTCCTCGGTGGTCACGCGTGCCCACACCCCGGTGCCCGGGTCGGTGGCCGCGGTGACTCGGGAGGGCGGCTCGCCGTGTCCGGCGAAGGCCATGACGCCCGGTCCGGCCACCGCCAGCACCACCGAGGCGGCCAGGCCGTACAGCAGGCGACGGCTCCTGGCCCGGTGCCGCAGTGCCAGCTCGCCCAGGAGCCGGTCGAGCAGTCGCGGACCGGGCTGGGCCATGGGGTGCACGAAGCGCGGCGTGGCACGGCGGTACAGCATCAACTGCCGTGCGGCGGGACCGAATTCGGTCACCTGTGCCGCGCACTGGGGGCACTCCATGAGGTGGTCCTCGAAGCGGAAGGACTCCGCCTCGTCCAGCACGCCGAGCGCGTACGCGCCGACGTCGCGATGCCTTTCCAGGGACCTCATGCCGAATCCTCGTGCCGATGGGTGCGGGTGGGGTTACTCCTTGCTCCCACCCGTACGCAGACGACTACCGAATCACTCAAGGCACACACCGAATCGTGACCTAGAGATTCGGAGCGCTACGGCCCCCGGATTGGTCCGGTTCGCAGAAAAACTCGAAGGGGCCGGAACGCGGCAGGTCCGGGGCTCAGAAGAGGTGGATGGCGAGGTGTCCGAGGGGCAGTCCGAGCCGCCAGGCGGGGGTCCACACCTTCGGCCCGTCGTCCTCCCCGAACACCGCGCCACCGCCCGGCACCGCGTCCAGATCGGGTGCGAGCAGCTCGGTCTCCTCCAGCCAGCGCCACGCCTCGGCGGCCAGGGCCAGGTCGGGCGACGGCGTGCCCGCCGCGGCCTCCTCGCGGGCCAGCTCGGCCATCCGCTCGCCCACCCACTCCTGCCACGGCTGGTCGTACGCCGTCAGCGACAGCCAGTTCTCCAGCTGCGAGACCACCCGGATGCCGGACAGCTCGCCGTCGGTGTCGGAGAGGAAGACGGTCAGGGCCAGCGCGTCCCGGCCGGCCCGGAACTCGAAGGACGTCGGCGGCATCAGATCGCCGGTGCGCAGCAGCTCGTCGGCGATGTACTCGGCGTACAGCCAGGCCATGGGGACGGCCAGTTCGCCCTCGCCGGTGCCGTCCGTGCTCTCGTGACCTCTGTGCAGCATTCCTTCCTGCCTTCCTCCGGTGCGTGCGCGTCGCCCGAACCCCTGGACCCGTTGCGGCCGGCCCCGTCCGGAACACGGATGAGGACAGCTGATTGCCCGAACGGGGTTCACAGCAAGGCGCTTTGCCGAGGTTTGACCAAGGCCCCGGTTTCACCGCAGGTCGGCCGCGTAACCCGGAAGAACCCGGCGCAGGGCGCGCAGCGCGTAGTATGCGCGCGACTTCACGGTACCGGGCGGGATCCCGAGGGTCCGCGCGGCTTCCGCCACACTGGCCCCGCGGAAGTACACGAGTATCAGGACGTCACGGTGCTCCGGAGTGAGTGTCTTCACAGCGTCCCGGACGTCGAGCGCCGCCGCGGCCCGTTCGGCGTGGTCGGCGGTCACCCGCGCGTTCTCCGGCACCGCCTCGCCGACCTCGAAGGGCCGCGCCTGCCGGGCCCGCCGCGCGTCGATCGCGAGCCGCCGGGCGACGGTCAGCAGCCAGGGCCGTACCGAGTCGAAGTCGGCCGCGCGCAGTGCCTCGGGGTGCTGCCAGGCGCGCACCAGGGTCTCCTGCACGAGGTCCTCGGCGCGCTGCCGGTCCCCGTCGCTCAGCCTCAGCAGCAGGGCGAAGAGGGGGCCGCCGTGGTCGCGCTGGAGCGCGGCGAGCTCGTGCTCGGCGGTCGTCGTCCCGGGGGGAAGTGAGGTTCCGGCCGTCATGTCCGTATCGCAGCGCAGGGGGCGGCCGCGGGACAGGGGGCGCGCCCGGCTCTGCGACGGACGGTCGATCGCGGCGGTGAACGGTCGCACGTACGACCCTCCGCCGCACGAGAAGGGCACCCGGACGGGGTAATTCGGGTGCTCGGTTTGTTTGCGTGGGGGGTCGGTTTCATACCCATATGCCCGTCAAGGCTTTGTCGGTAAATAAGACGTCCGCACAGACGACGACGATCCTGGGGTGAGCTGATGATCGGACGCAGACACCAGGTGGCGCTGGCCCTGACCGCCCTCCTCGCCGCCGCGGCCACCTGCCAGAACCAGGCGCGGCAGGAGTCGGCGAGTCCGGGCCGCCCGGCGCCGCCGCCCGTCGCACGCGACTTCACGCTCGTCGCGACCGGCGACGTGCTGCCGCACGCCTCCGTGATCGAGCGGGCGGGCTTCGACGCGGGCGGCCGGGGCTACGACTTCCGCCCGATGCTCGCCGGCGTCGAACCCGTGGTCCGCCACGCCGACGTGGCGCTGTGCCACCTGGAGACCGTCTTCGGCGCCGACCGCGGCTACACGGACTTCCATGCGCCCCCGCAGCTCGCCGCGGGCCTCACCGCGACCGGCTACGACGGCTGCTCCACCGCCTCCAGTCATGTCCTGGACGACGGCGCACCGGGCGTGCGACGCACCCTGGACGCCATGGACCGGGCCGGGCTGCGGCACTCGGGGACCGCCCGCACCGAGGCGGAGGCCCACTCGGTCACCATGCTCCAGGCGGGCCCGGCCCGGGTCGCGCACCTGTCGTACACCTACGGCACCGACGGTCACCCGCTGCCCGCCGGGCAGCCCTGGGCCGTGAACCTCATCGACGCGGACCGGATGATCTCCGACGCCCGGGCCGCCCGGCTCGCGGGCGCCGACGTGGTGGTCGTCTCGGTGCGCTGGGGCACCGAGTGGCAGGAGGTACCGGACGGCACGCAGCTCGACCTCGCCCGGCGCCTCACCGCCTCGACGACCAACGGCCGCCCGGACATCGACCTGATCCTCGGCAGCCACGCCCACGTGCCGCAGGCCTACGAGAAGGTCAACGGCACCTGGGTGGTCTACGGCATGGGCGACCAGGTCGCCGGCGAGATGTACAACCGCAGGGGCGTGCAGGACTCGCGCGGCAACGAGTCCACGATCGGCCGCTTCACCTTCACCGCGCCAGCCAACCCGGGGGACCGCTGGCAGGTCACCCGGGCCGAGTTCGTCCCGCAGATGTACGACCTCGACGCCGGCCGGGTGCTGGACCTCGGCCGGGCCATCGCCGGCGGCGCCGAGCTCCAGGGGGTGCGCGACCGCATCCGGGACGTCGTGCTCAGCCGTGGGGCCGCCGCCGACGGACTGGTCATGGGGGATTGATCACCCGGCCGGCGGCCGGGCGAGCGCGGACCTGCGATAGGAGTAGCCGAAGTAGATCACGCAGCCGATCAGGAACCACACGACGAACCGGACCCAGGTCTGCCACTGCAGGAACGTGATCAGCCATACGGAGAAGACGACGCCCAGCGCGGGCAGGAACGGCATCCACGGGGTGCGGAAGGCGCGCGGCAGGTCCGGCCGGCGGTAGCGCAGCACGATCACGGCCGTGCACACCACGACGAACGCCAGCAGGATGCCGATGTTGGTCAGCTCCGCCGCCTCACCGATCGGGACGAACCCCGCGATGAGCGCCGAGCCCGCCCCGACGATCCAGGTCACCCGGGTCGGCACGTGCCGGGTCGGGTGCGTCTTGGCGAACCAGGCCGGCAGCAGCCCGTCACGGGACATCGAGAACCACACCCGGGTCACGCCCAGCATGAACGTGAACATGACCGTGAGGATGCCGATGATCGCGCCGACCGCGATCACGTCCGCGAGACCGGCCAGGCCCACCGACTTGAAGGCCGAGGAGAACCCGCTCTCCGGGTCGATGTCCTTGTAGTTCTGCATGCCGGTCAGCACCAGGCAGGCCAGGACGTACAGCACCATCGAGATCGCCAGCGAATAGATGATCGCCCTCGGCATGTGCCGCTGCGCGTCCTTCGACTCCTCGGCCGCGGTCGACATGGCGTCGTAGCCGAAGACCGCGAAGAACACCGTCGCGGCGCCCGTGAACGCCCCGCTGATCCCGAACGGGAAGAACGGGTGGTAGTTCCCCGTGTCGATGTGGAAGAAGCCCACACCGATCACCACCAGCACCACCAGCACCTTGACCGCGACCACGAAGGTCTCGAAGCGGGCCGCGCTGCGGATGCCCAGGGTGAGCAGCCAGGCGATCAGCAGGCACAGCACGACCGCGAACAGGTCGACCCGGTGGCCGGCCCCCGTCCCCGGCGCCCCCAGCATCCAGGCGGGCAGCTTCGCGCCCATCTCCTCGACCAGGAACCCGAAGTACCCCGAGATGCCGATCGCCACCACGGCCACGATCGCCGTGTACTCCAGCAGCAGGTCCCAGCCGATGAACCAGCCGGCGAACTCGCCGAGTACCGCGTAGCCGTACGTGTACGCCGACCCCGCCTTGGGGATCATGCCCGCGAACTCGGCGTAGGACAGCGCGGCGCAGGCGCTGGCCAGACCGGCGATCAGGAAGGACACCAGTACCGCGGGACCCGCCGTGCCGTTGGCGACGGTGCCGGCCAGCGTGAAGATGCCCGCCCCGATGATGCCGCCGACGCCGATGGCGGTGAGCTGTGACAACCCGAGCGAGCGTTCGAGCCGGGGGCCCTCGCCGACTTCGGTCTCCTCGATGTGTTCGATGGGTTTGCGGCGGAGAATTCCTTCACCCGCACGGAGTCTGGCCACGCGCCTCACCTCTTAGCCGACGGCAAACGGCTGACGGCGGATCATGATGGCTCAGGGGAGTCCCGGACGGAAGACGCCACGCACGGCCCAGTCCGGTGTCCACGCGCCTGCACCGGCCGGGGCGGCCGGCGGGCCCGCGAGATGGGCGCGCAGGGCGGCGAGACCGGGATGGGCGTTGGCCGCGTCCCAGACCAGGCAGTGCGGGTAGACCGGCGTCGGACCGGTGAGCGCGATCCGGCGCAGATCGTGCCCGGCGGGCCAGACGAGCCGGGTCTGCGCGCCGACGAAGGTGGCCAGCGAGGAGGAGTCGGCGACCGCGTCGAGCAGCGCCTCGATGCCGAAGTTGGGCCCCACCGAGTCGATGACCAGCCCGAACTCCTCGGCCAGGGCCGCGTAGTAGGCGGCCCACTCGGTGCCGTCCACGATGCCCGGCATCCAGATCCGGTGCCCGGCGAGGCTCGCCGGGGTCACCGAGCCCGCCCCGGCCAGCGCGTGCCCCGGACCGGTCAGCAGCTCCAGCGGCTCGTCCAGCACCCGGGTGGCCGCCAGCCCCTCCGGCAGCCGCCGCCCTGGCATCGTGACGGCCCGGAAGGTCGCGTCGATGGTGCCCGAGCGCACGGCGGCCACGGCCGTGTCCGCGTCGAACAGGGTCACCACGTCCAGGTCCGTCGCGGGGTGCGCCCGGTGGAAGTCGCGCAGCAGGGCCGCCGGGGCCAGCCGCTGGCCGATCACGTCGACGCGCAGCGCCCGCCGTCCGGGCCGGACCGAGGCCGCGGCCCGCTCCTCGGCGAGCAGCAGCTCCCGCGCGTGCGGCAGGAACGCCTGCCCGTCGATGGTCGGCTCCGTACCCCGCGCGGTCCGCGCGAGCAGCCGCACCCCGAGGTACCGCTCCAGGGCCGCGACCCGCTTGGACACCGCCTGCTGGGTGATCCCCAGCTCGGCGGCCGCCTCCTGGAACCGCCCGGAGTCCACCACCGCGACGAACGTGCGCACGGCCTTCAGATCCACCCCGCCAGCGTACTCGGACCACCGGGCCGTACAACCAGCGGTTGTGGTCTCGCCTCCCCCGGTTGTTTGATCCAGCGCGAACCCACCCGCTTTCATGTCCCGGGGTCAACGGGAGGTTGTGCATGGGTCTGGGGCGGCGGTTCGGATGGCTGTGGGCCGCGTACGGCGTCAGCACCTTCGGTACCTGGATCGCCTTCGACGCCCTGCCTCTGATCGCGGTCCGCGTGCTGCACGCCGGCTCCGCCCAGGTCGCCCTCCTCGCCTCGGCCGGGCTCGCGGTGGGCGCGGTCGTGGCCGTACCCCTGGGGCCCTGGGTGGAGTTCCGGCGCAAACGCCCGGTGATGATCGCGGCGGACCTCGTCCGGTGCCTGGCCCTGCTCGGCGTCGCCGCCGCCTACGCCCTCGGCGTGCTCGGCTTCGCCCAGCTGCTCGTCGTCTCCGTCGTCGTCGCGGCCGCCGACATCACCTTCACCGCCGCCTCCGGCGCCCACCTCAAGGCCCTCGTGCCGCCCGCCGGGCTGCTCACCGCCACCAGCAGGTTCGAGTCCACCACCTGGACCGCCACCGTGCTCGGGCCCCCGCTCGGCGGAGCCGCGATCGGCGTGCTCGGACCGGTGGCGACGGTGCTGGCCGACGCGGTGAGCTACCTGCTGTCGGCGCTCGGCATCCGGGCCATCGGCGGCGGCGAACCCCGCCCCGCCCGCGCCCCGGCACCGCGCACCCGCGCCGGCGACCTGCTCGACGGCTGGCGGCACCTGCTCACCAGCCCCGACCTGCGCCCCCTGTTCCTCAACACCCTCGTGGTCAACGGGCTGATCATGGCGACCTCGCCGCTGCTCGTCGTCCTCATGCTCGGCCCGCTCGGCTTCGCGCCCTGGCAGTACGGCCTCGCCTTCGCCGTGCCCTGCCTCGGCGGCCTGCTCGGCTCCCGCATGGCCCGGCCGCTGGTCGCCCGCCACGGCAGGCGCCGGGTGCTGCTCACCGTGGGCGTGCTGCGCGCCTGCTGGTCGGTGGGCCTGGCCTTCGTCCGGCCCGGTATCCCCGGCCTGGTCCTCGTGATGGTCCTCGAACTGGGTCTGATCACCTGCTCGGGCGTGTTCAGCCCGGTCCTCGCCGCCGAACGGCTCGAACGCACCCCGGACGACCGGGTGGCCCGCACCCTGGCGGCCTGGTCCGTCACCAGCAAGGCCACCACCGCCGCGCTCACGGCGCTGTGGGGCCTGCTGGCCGCCCTCACCGGCCCGCGCGCCGCGATCGCCCTGGCCGGGATCCTGCTCCTGCCCACCCCGCTGCTGCTGCGCGGGACCGCTACGGCACGACCGTCACCGGCCACCGCCCCGCCTTCACCAGCCGGACCGCCACCGAGCCGATGATCCGGTGCCCGGCCTGCTCCGAGGCGCCCACCACCACCGCGTCCGCCTTGAGCTCGTCGGCCGCCTTCACCAGCCCGTTGTACGGGTCGCCGCGGAAGGTGTGGAACTCCCAGCGCACCTCGAATATCCCCTTGAGCCGTTCGGCCGCCTCCCGGATGTAGGAGACCAGGTCCTCGGCGATCTCGTCGGTCGTCTCCGCCACCGGCGCGCCGAACGCCGCCCCGGCCGCGAGCACCGGCTGCACGTACACCACGGCCAGCAGCGCCCGCTGCCGCCGCGCCAGACCGCCCGCGTACGCGGCGGCGCGCAGCGAGGAGTCCGAGCCGTCCACCCCGACCACGATGACCTTGGGGCCGTCCGTACCCCGCTCGAACTGGTGCGCGTGCTGTTCGTGCTGCTCCGTCACAGTCCGAGGCTATCGGAACCGGTGGTTCGGGCCGAGGCGCGGGCCCGCTCGACGGGCGAACGGCCCCGGCCCTTCCTACAGTCGGAACCATGACTGCCACCGCCGGGCCGGACGCACGCGGGTCGGCCACGGGCCGGATACGCCCACCCGCCGGCGGACGCCTCGGCTGGGTGCCCGAGGCCTTCGGGACCTTGCTCGCCCTCCTCGGCCTGCTGTGCGCCCTGCTCGCGTTCATCGCCCCGCTGCGTGCCGTGCTCCGCCCGGTGGTGCGCACCCTCGACCTGCTCCTGGTGCCGATCAGCGCCAACCTGGCGTACGCGGTCTTCCTGTTCCTGCTGGCCGCAGCCACCGCCGCCCGCAAGAAGGTGGCCTGGTGGCTGGTCGTCGTCTACCTGGGCCTGCTGGTCCTCTTCGACGTCCTCGGGCTGGTCCTGGGCCAGTACGCCGCCTCGCTGCCGTCCTTCCTGCTCTGCGGCCTGCTGCTGCTCCTGCTGGTGTGCGCCCGCGGGCAGTTCTACGCCGCCTCCCGTCGCGGTGCCGTGTGGCGTGCCCTGGGTGTGCTGCTGGCCGGACTCGTCGTGGCCATCGTCGTCGGCTGGGGGCTGGTCTCGCTGTTCCCGGGCACCCTGCCGGAGGGCCAGCACCTGGCGTGGGCGGCCGACCGGGTGTGCGGCGGGCTGGTGTCCAACAGCTCCTTCGACGGCCGCCCGCCGCGCAGGGTGACCTTCCTGCTCGGCCTGTTCGGCGCGCTCGCCCTGCTGAACGCCGCCGCGGCGCTCTTCCGCTCCCAGCGCCTTGAAGCGGCCCTGCACGGCGACGAGGAGGCCCGCATCCGCGCCCTCCTCGGGGCCTACGGAGCACAGGACTCGCTCGGCTACTTCGCCACCCGGCGCGACAAGGCCGTCGTCTTCTCCTCCAGCGGCAAGGCCGCCGTCACCTACCGCGTCGAGGCCGGCGTGTGCCTGGCCAGCGGCGACCCCGTCGGCGACCCCGAGGCGTGGCCGCACGCCATCGCCGCCTGGCTGGACGTGGCCCGCCGGCACGCCTGGGCGCCCGCGGTGATGGGCGCCTCCGAGTCCGGGGCCCGCGCCTTCGCGCGCGCCGGGCTCGGCGCCCTGCAGCTCGGCGACGAGGCGATCCTGCACGTGCCCGGCTTCGACCTGAACGGCCGGGACATGCGCGTCACCCGGCAGGCCGTGCACCGGGTCCGTCGTACCGGCGCCACCTCGCGCGTCCGGCGCCACACCACCCTCACGGACCGTGAGATGGAGGAGATCGTCGACAAGGCCGACGCCTGGCGCGACACCGAGACCGAGCGCGGCTTCTCCATGGCCCTGGACCGGCTCGGCGACCCCACCGACGGCGACTGCCTGCTCGTGGAGGCCCTGAGCGAGGACGGCAGGCTGCTCGCCCTGCTCTCCTTCGTGCCGTGGGGCCGCGGCGGCGTCTCGCTGGACCTGATGCGCCGTGACCGCAGCGCCCCCAACGGGGTGATGGAGTTCATGGTCGCCGAACTGTGCGCGGCCGCCCCGAAGCTGGGGGTGCGCAGGATCTCGCTGAACTTCGCCGTCTTCCGGTCCGTGTTCGAGGAGGGCGCCCGCATCGGCGCCGGCCCGGTCCTGCGTCTCTGGCGCAGACTGCTGCTGTTCTTCTCCCGCTGGTGGCAGTTGGAGGCCCTCTACCGCTCCAACGCCAAGTACCGCCCGGAGTGGTACCCGCGCTTCATCTGCTACGGCGAAACCGCCTCCCTCGCCCGCATCGGGCTCGCCTCCGCCATCGCCGAAGGATTCGTCTCCGTACCCTCGTTGCGCAAACTCTGGGGAAAAGGGCACCCGAAGACGGGGCAGCGGCCCGCCACCACCGAGGGCCTGCCGCCCCTGACGGCGCTCGGCCTCGACGGAGGGGACGAGGCCGGGACCGCCGCTCCGGACGCGGGCCTGTCCGACCAGGTCCGCGTCCGGCTCCGCAAGCTGGACCGGCTGCGCGCCGCCGGCACCGACCCGTACCCGGTCGGTGTGCCCACCCCCACCCACGCCCTCGCCGACGTCCCGCGCGGCCGGGACGTCACCGTGGCCGGCCGGGTCATGCTCGTCCGCGACTTCGGCGGCATCGTCTTCGCCGTCCTGCGCGACTGGTCCGGTGACCACCAACTCGCCCTCACGCGCGACGGCTCCGGAGCCGCACTCGACCGCTTCCGGGACACGGCCGACATCGGCGACCAGATCACCGCCACCGGCCGCGCGGGTGTGAGCGACAAGGGCGAGCCCACCGTCTTCGTCACCTCGTGGCACCTGGCGGGCAAGTGCCTGCACCCACTGCCCGACAAGCGCCACGGCCTCGCCGACCCCGAGGCCAGGGTCCGGCGCCGCTACCTCGACCTGGTCACCAGCCCCGCCGCCCGCCAGGTGATCCGCACCCGCTCCACCGCCGTACAGGCCCTGCGCCAGGGCCTGCTGGACCGCGGCTACGTGGAGGTCGAGACGCCGATGCTGCAGCAGATCCACGGCGGGGCCAACGCCCGCCCCTTCACCACCCACATCAACGCCTACGACCTCGACCTCTACTTGCGCATCGCCCCCGAGCTGTACCTCAAACGGCTGTGCGTGGGCGGCCTGGAGCGGGTCTTCGAGCTGGGCCGCACCTTCCGCAACGAGGGCGTCTCCTACAAGCACAACCCCGAGTTCACCATGCTGGAGGCCTACCAGGCGCACGCCGACTACGACGTGATGCGCGACCTGGCCCGCGAGCTGATCCAGGGCGCCGCGACCGCCGCCTTCGGCTCCCCGGTCGCCCGCAAGGACGGCCGGGAGTACGACATCTCGGGGGACTGGCCGGTGAAGACGGTCCACGGGGCGCTCTCCGAGGCCCTGGGCGAGGAGATCGGCCCCGGCACCGAACTCCTCAGGCTGCACCGGCTGTGCGACCGCACCGGTGTGCCGTACACCGCCGACGACACCCCCGGCGACGTGGTCCTGGAGATGTACGAGCGGCTGGTCGAGGAGCGCACCCGGCTGCCCACCTTCTACAAGGACTTCCCCACCGACGTCTCCCCGCTCACCCGGCAGCACCGCACCGACCCGCGACTCGCCGAGCGCTGGGACCTCGTCGCCTTCGGCACCGAGCTCGGCACCGCCTACTCCGAACTGACCGACCCCGTCGAACAGCGCCGCCGGCTCACCGAACAGTCCCTGCTGGCCGCGGGCGGCGACCCCGAGGCCATGGAGCTCGACGAGGACTTCCTCGACGCCCTGGAGTACGCGATGCCACCGACCGGCGGCCTGGGCATCGGCGTCGACCGGCTGGTCATGTTCCTCACCGGCCTCACCATCCGGGAGACCCTGCCCTTCCCGCTGGTGCGCCGCCGCTAGGCCGCGTCCGTGAAGTCGCGCCCCCAAGACACCTGGCACGCGCTCTCGCCGCACCGGGCGAAGCCCCGAGTACATCTGGGGCCACTCTCGCAACAGGCCCTGGGGCCCGCCGTCCGGATCGGGCCGGCCTGACGCGCGGCCAGGCCCGGGCATTCCACGCCCGCGCACCCCGGTGGCGCCGTGTCCGGCGCGGGAGGCGCACGCGTCGGCGCGCGCTGCGCCGTCCGGGTGCATTTCGCCGCCGCACCGGTGTCGATGCGGGGCGCATGAGGTTTGCGGGGCGACTGATGAAGCATGCAGAAGGATCAGTTGTTCACACGGCGCCGCATGCTGCTCGCCGGGGGCGCCGCCCTGGGAGCCGCGGGCACCGCGGGAGTCGTCGTGGCCGGCGACGGCGGCGAGGCCACCCGCACCGCCGCACCCGTCGCCGGACCGCAGGCCCGCCAGGTGCTCAAGCCCTCCGCCTTCCGGCTCCAGCCGCTCACCGGAAACGGCCCGCCGCGCGTCGCGCCCCGCAAGCTCAAGGTCCGGAGCGAACCCATCCTGCAGATCTCCGGGCGCGGCCGCCGGATGATGCTCACCTTCGACGACGGCCCGAACCCGGCCTACACCCCGCACATCCTGGACACCCTCGCCAAATACCGCGTCCGGGCGATGTTCTTCGTGTGCGGGGAGTGCGTCGTCGACAACAAGGAACTGCTGGCCCGGATGGCCGACGAGGGGCACGTCGTCGGCAACCACACCTGGACCCATCCGCTGCTGACCAGCCTGGACCGCAGGGAGATCCGCTCCGAGATGGAGCGCACCAGCGACATCATCGAGGACGCCTACGGAGAGCGCCCCCAGTGGTTCCGCGCACCCTACGGCGCCTGGAACCGCGCGGCCTTCCAGCTCGGCGCCGAGATGGGCATGGAGCCGATGGCCTGGACGGTCGACACCACCGACTGGGAGACACCCGGTACGGGGGTCATCGTCGACCGCGTGGAGAGCGGCGCCGCCCCCGGTGTCGTGGTGCTCTCCCACGACGCCGGGGGCGACCGCTCGCAGAGCGTCCACGCGATCCGCGAGTACCTGCCCTACCTGCTCGACTCCGGTTACCACCTCACCGTGCCGCCCCGCCGCACCACGTGAGGCGGGGCGCCCGCCGTCCGGTGACGGCGGGTCAGTCCACCGCGACCAGTCGGGCGAAGACGACGACGTTCCCGTCGTACCCGTTCTGCTTCGAGAAGCCGCCGCCGCAGGTGATCACCCGCAGCTCCGGTGTGCCCTTGGAGCCGTACACCCGGTCGCTCGGGAATTCGCTCTTCGCGAACACCTCGACCCCGTAGATCTCGAAGACCGCGGTCTTGCCGTCCTTGCGCAGGACCTCGACCCGGTTGCCCTTCTTCAGGGCCCCGAGCCCGTAGAACACGGCGGGTCCCTGCTTGTTGTCGACATGGCCGACCACGACCGCGGTGCCCTTCTCCCCGGGGGAGACCGCACCGGTGAACCAGCCCGCCAGATTCGGGTCCTCCGGCGGCGGCGCACCGACCCAGCCGTTGGCGTCCAGACCGACGGGCGTGACGGGCGCGTCGACCCGGATCGCGGGGATGCGGACGCGGTCCGCCGCCGCGAACGGCAGCGGGACGGGGGCCGCCGGAAGCGTGTCGGGGGCGGCCCGACTGTCCGCGGCCGCCGCTGACGCCGGTTGCGGCGGCCCGACGTCGAACTCCCCGGAACCGTTCCGGATGAGGGCCAGGCCGGTCAGCAGGACCAGCGCTATGACGCCCCAGGGGGCGCGCTTGCGCCGCCGCTCCTCCTCCTCGGCCAGCTCGGACCGCAAGGACACAGACATTCGCCATCCCCTCTCGACGCGGCCGTCGGCACGTGCCTCGCGCATGGGAAAACGCTAAGTCCCGCGCGGGCGCCGGGCGACGGGGCGGCGGGCGAACGGGTGGCCCGCCGCCCTTCCGGTGCGCCATCCGAGTTGCAGTCCGCAGGAATTTTCTGACGCTGTGTGACCTGCAGCAATATGTGATTGTGTGGTTTTCGCACGGCGTGTCCGCTCACCAGGACGGAGCATTCTCGACGTGCGGGCGTGTTCCGCGCGTCCGAGGGTCTTGTCGGGAGGCGCTTTCTCGCCGATAGACCGGGGACGGGACCCGGGGTGCCTCCCGCGGAGGATCACATGCGAAACCAAGGCGCTCTGGCGGCCGCGTGCGCAGCGGCCGCCGTGCTCGGGCTCGCCACTCCCGTCGCCGTCGCGGACGGCATGGGCAACAACGGTGGCCCGTCCAACGACAACACGGGAGTCATCGCCGGCAACGGCACCGGCGTCGCGGGGGTGGGGGTGGGGGTCGTCCCGGGCATCGGCAACCTCAACGGGCTCGGCAACGGCAACGGCAACCGGTTCAACGGCAACGGCGACGCGAACTTCAACGGCAACATCAACGGCAATTTCAACGGCCACATCAACGGCAACATCGGCGGCGGCCGCGGCAACGACTTCAACAACGGCAGGGGCAACGACTTCAACAACGGCCGCGGCGACAACAATGGCCGCGGGGACAACAACGGCCGCGGCGACAACTTCGGCAACAACAACGGCCGCGGCGACAACAACGGCCGCGGCGACAACAATGGCCGCGGCGACAACAACGGCCGCGGCGACAACAACGGCCGCGGGGACGACTTCGGGAACAACAACGGCCGCGGGGACGATTTCGGCAACAACAACGGCCGGGGCGACGATTTCGGCAACAACGGCCGTGGGGACGATTTCGGCAACAACGGCCGTGGGGACGGCAACCCCCGCAACATCGTCGCCTCGCCCAGCGTGATCCCGGCCGGCGGCCGGCTCACCGTCACCGTGGACGGCTGCCGGGGCGGCACGGCGTTCTCGCGCGCCTTCCGTCCCATCGAGCTCAGGCCGGTCCGCGACGACACCTCACGCGGCTCCGCCTCGGTCGAGCGCGGCACCCGTCCGGGCCGCTACGACATCACGGTCAACTGCAACGGCCGCACCCTGACCCGGCCCGCGGCCTTCACGGTGCTCGGCGGCGTCCAGGGCGGTCTCGGCGGCAGCAGCATCACCGGCGCCACCCCGGCCGACACCGCCATCGGCGGCGGGCTGGTGGCCGCGGCCGTCCTCGGCGGCGGCGCGAGCCTGCTCCGCCGCCGCGAGAAGCGGATCTGACGGGCCCTTGTCACGCGTCCGCCGGAGCACCGGGCACACGGACAGGCCTTCGTCCCGACCCCCTCGGGGGACTCGGGGCGAAGGCCTGTGACGGGACGTGTCCCCGGGCCAGCCGCGGCGACTAGCCGCCCGCGTGCGGGAACAGGGAGAGGAACGGCTCGGCGCTCGTCGCGATGCCCCGGCTGAAGGGGGCGTCGAAGTCCCAGATGAGGAACAGCATGAAGGCGATGGTCGCGGAGAACAGCCCGGCCAGGACCAGTTCCCTGCGCGTGCGCCGGATCTGCAGTGCGAAGACCATGCCGATCGTGATGACCGCACCTGCCAGCAGGCCCCACCACACCACGGACGGCATCGTCGCCCCGGTCGAGTCGGCGCGCGCGTTGCGCGCCTGGTCGGCGGCGGCCATCTGGTCCAGCACCGGCTGGTACGCCTGCGCCTCGAAGTCGTTCTTCGGCTGGTAGTCGGTGACGTCGTGGCGGACCTGCGTCAGCAGCTCGGTGCCGCGCGGGGTGATCTGCCCGTGGTCGGCCATCTCCTTCCACTCGGTGGTCACGACGTGTCCGACATAGGCGTTGACATCGTCCCGAATCCGGTCGCGGACGTCCGGCGGGTAGATCCGCACCCGCTCGTAGATCTCGTGCAGCGCCTGGGCCTCGGCCTGCACATGGTCCTGGGCGGCGCTGCGCGCCTCCCACACGCCCGCGATGGCCAGGCCTAGGACGATGGCGTACACCACGCCGATCCACATCGTCATGTACTCGATGACGTCCGGGGTCTCGCTGGGGTCCTCGTCCTCGGGAGCCCGCTTGTGCCGTACGAGGGTGATCACGACCACCACGGCGCAGGCCCCCAGCATCGCGAGGACGAGAACAAGCCAATCCGACAACGGGTTCCTCCAGGGGTGAGCGGCCGGCGCGTCAGCGCGGGCGCAGCGCCGCCACGGCGACGATCGCGGGCACGGTGATGAGCAGGACGTAGGTGACCGGTGAGGTGGGGGACGGCGCCGGACGGCCGCTCGCCCTGGGGTGGTACGCCGGGTAGCTCACCGGGGTCACGGAGGGCCGTGGCCGGGGCTTGGGCGGCGGGGTGGGCTTCGGG
>NZ_JAJSZC010000145.1:0-19861 GCF_036815105.1 Streptomyces sp. IBSBF 3136 | reverse complement strand
ACCCGGGGGTGGCGGCTGACCACCGGACGGCGGGGGCTGCCGGTCGCCGTACGGGGTGTCGTACGGCGAGCCCGACCCCTGGTCCGACGGGGGCCGCTTCCTGAACGGGTCGTCCTCCGGGGGCTGCTCTCCGGAGCCGGGGGGCGGTTCGCTGCTCATGGCCCGAGTGCACCGCGAACCGCCCGGCCCCGCATCCGGCGTGCGGCCGTACGGGGGACGGGCGCGCCCGCTTTTCACACGGCCGCGTCAGTCGGCGACGAAGGTGTGGGCCGCCTTGTCGTGCCAGCACTGGCGCCAGGGGCGGTCGAACACGCACCACAGCACGCCGACGATCCCGATGCCGAGCAGTCCGGGGACGCTGTAGACCAGCCAGCGGCGCAGGGCCGCGCCGAACCCCGGGGGCTCGTGGGCCTCGATGTCCCGTACCTCGAGACCGCACAGCTTCTTGCCCAGCGTGCGGCCCCACTTGACGGTGGGCAGCACCTCGTAGAGGACGCCGAAGACCAGCAGGACGCCGAGCACGATGGCGAGGAAGGTGCCGGTCGTGCCGTCGAGCAGCCAGACCGTGACGGTACGGCCGGACAGCTTCGCCTCGTCGATCTTCCGCTGGACGTGGTCGACCGCCCGGGTGCCGAGCGGTACGGCCGCGGCGGCGGTGACGGCGCCGATGACCAGGCTGTCGATCAGGCGGGCGGCCAGGCGCCTGCCCAGCCCGGCCGGCCGGGCCGCCGCCTGCCGGCGGGCGGCCGCCTGGAACACGTCCTCCACGGGGGGCTTCCAGGGCGCCACGGGCTGCTCGTCCGCGCCCCCGGCCAGCCGGTGCACCTGCTGGGCCCAGGAGCTCTGGCCGCCGCCCGGGCCCGAGGTCAACGGGGTGCCCGGGGCAGCGGCCTGCTGCGGGCCGCCCTGCTGCGGGCCTCCTTGCGGAGGGCCTCCTTGCGGCGGTGCCGTCTGTTGCGGCACCGCGGGAGCCACGGCCGAGGGCGCGGCCGGGGGCGGCTGCGCGGCGGCGGCCCGGGCTGCCGCCGCCTTCCCGGCCCCGAAGCCGGGTCCCGCGGCCACCGGGGGCGCGCCGGCCGGGCCCTGCGCGCCGGGACCGGCCGCCCCGGCGTGCGGCGCCCCGGCCGATCCCTGGGCGGCGAATCGGCCGGCACCGGCGGGTGCGGACGGCTGCCCGCCCGGGGCCGCCGCGCCGGGCGCGCCCGCTTCGCCGCCCGGCCGGCCCTGCTCCGGTACCGGGCGGAACGCCGGGGAGCCGTCGTCCCTGACGGCCGCGGGGCCGGGGACCGGGCGGCGGAAGATGAACGTGCCGCCGGGGTCGGGGCCGTCGTCGTCCGTGGGCGGGATCGAGGCGGTGCCGTCGGTGCGTGCCGCGTGGCCGTTCGGCTGGGCCGGTCCGTCCGCGGGAACCCTCGGGTCGGCGCCGAAGCCGGGCTGCCCGTGCTGTGCGTGGCGGCCGTGCTGTGGGTGCTGTGCGTGCTGCCCGTGCGGTGCGTCGCCGCCGGCGCCCCACCCGGACGCCTGGCCACCCGTCGCCGGGCCCGGCCGCGGGTCCTCGTCGAAGAAGTGCGGGCCCGTCTCCTCGACGGCCGGGGCCGCGGGACGGGCACCGGGCGGCGGGCTGAGCGGGCTGCCGTCCGAGGGCGCCGGCCGGCTGGTGCCCGGCACCCAGGAGGCGCCGTTCCAGTACCGGACGTACCCGGGGATGGAAGGGTCCGGGTAGTAGCCCTCGCGGGGCCTGTCGTCACCGGGGGCCGGGGTTGGGGCGCTCATGTCCGTCGTCCCGTATCTGCTCGGGGGTGAGTTGGGAGCCTCCACATCTATCAGACCGGGGCATGCCACAGAGCCAGTCCCGCAGTACCCGCCCCTTTCCGGGCGACACCGTGCCTCCGCTTCCCCGCCCCGCGCCGAAGAACTTCCCGCAACCCGCGTAATGGCGGCGCCTCCGCCGCCTCTCTGGGGGTACGGGCCCACTCAGGGCGGCCCCGGCAGGAAGGAACACAGATCATGGATCACACCGTGGTGGAACGGGAGCTGGAACTGAGGCTCGTTCTGTCCCCCGAGCGGAGCATCCCGGTGCCGGCCCGGCTCGGCTACCGCTCCGACGACCCCTACGCCGTCCACGTCACCTTCCACATCGACTCCGAGCACCCCGTCGACTGGACGTTCGCCCGGGAACTGCTGGTGGATGGGGTCTTCCGGCCGTGCGGGCACGGTGATGTGCGGGTGTGGCCGGCCAAGGTCGACGGGCACGGTGTCGTGCTGATGGCGCTGAGTTCACCCGACGGGGACGCCCTGCTCCAGGCACCGGCGGCCCAGGTGTCGGCCTGGCTGGAGCGGACGCTGCGCGCGGTGCCCCCGGGGAGCGAGGGCCGGCGGCTTGGCCTGGACGGCGCCCTCGACGAGCTGCTCGCCCGGTGAGCGCCCCCGTACGGGGGTCAGAACAGCTTGCCGGGGTTGAGGATGCCGAGGGGGTCGAAGACCTGCTTCACCGCCCGCTGCATCTCCACGCCGACCGGTCCGATCTCCCGGGCCAGCCACTCCTTCTTCAGCACGCCCACGCCGTGTTCGCCGGTGATGGTGCCGCCGAGTTCCAGGCCGAGGGCCATGATCTCGTCGAAGGACTCGCGGGCCCGCCGGGACTCGTCCGGGTCGGCGGCGTCGAAGCAGACGGTGGGGTGGGTGTTGCCGTCGCCGGCGTGCGCGCAGACGCCGATGGTGAGGCCGTACTTCCCGGCGATCCGCTCGACCCCTTCGAGCATCGCGCCGAGCCGGGAGCGCGGAACGCACACGTCGTCGATCATCGTCGTGCCCTTCACCGTCTCCAGCGCGGTCAGCGAGAGCCGCCGGGCCTGGAGCAGCAGGTCGGACTCGGCGGCGTCCTCGGCCGGGACCACCTGGGTGGCGCCGGCGGCCTCGCACACCGCGCCGACGGCGGCCAGGTCGGCGGCGGGGTCGGGGGTGTCGAAGGCGGCCAGCAGCAGCGCCTCGGTGGTCTCCGGCAGACCCATGTGGGCGAGGTCGTTGACCGCCTTGACGGTCGTACGGTCCATCAGTTCGAGGAGGGACGGGACGTGACCGCCCTCCATGATCCGGCAGACGGCGTCGCAGGCGGCGGTCGCCGAGGCGAACTCGGCGGCCAGCACGAGCTGCCGCGGCGGCTTCGGCCGCAGCGCGAGCACCGCCCGCACGACGATGCCGAGCGAGCCCTCGGAGCCGACGAAGAGCCTGGTCAGGTCGTAACCGGCCACCCCCTTCGCGGTGCGCCGCCCGGTGGACATCAGACGGCCGTCGGCGAGGACGACGTCCAGGCCCAGCACGTACTCGGCGGTCACGCCGTACTTCACGCAGCACAGACCGCCCGAGGCCGTGCCGATGTTGCCCCCGATGGTGCACATCTCCCAACTGGAGGGGTCCGGCGGGTAGTACAGGCCGTGTTCCTCGACCGCGCGGGAGAGCGCCGCGTTGATCACGCCCGGTTCGACCACCGCGATCCGGTCCACGGGACTGATCTCCAGGATGCGGTCCATCTTCGTCAGGGACAGCACGATGCAGCCCTCGGTGGCGTTGGCGCCGCCGGACAGGCCCGTGCGGGCCCCCTGCGGGACCACCGGGACGCGCAGCTCGGAGGCGGTGCGCATGACGTGCTGGACCTCTTCGACGGTGCGCGGCAGAACGACCACGGCCGGGGCGCCGGCCGGGCAGAAGCTGGCCATGTCGTTGGCGTAGGAGGTGGTGACGTCGGGGTCGACGAGGACGGCCTCGACGGGCAGGCCGGCCAGGAGCCGGTCGGTGAGGTTACCGGTTGCCACAGCATCGGTGTGGCGATGCGTTTCGATACGGCTCATGATCACAGCGTGTCACTCGGGGCCATCGGTGTGAACCCCGTCCGTGCCGTCCTTGGGCCACCCGGGCGCGCCCGTCGTGCTGGCGCACAGTGAGCGGTATGGAGATCCGACAGTACGGCCCCTCCGCGCCCGGCACGTCACCGGCGGCCGGGCCGCCGCGCCGCCGGCGCCGGTGGCCACGGCGCGTGCTGATCGTCGCGCTGGCGGGCGGAGCAGCGGCGGGCGCGGTGCTGACGCTGGTCCCGGCCGAGCCGCAGCGCCGGGCGGTGCCGCCGCCCGCGGCGGGTCCCAGGGCGCAGCCGCAGGCGCTGGCACTGGCCGCGCTGACCTCGGGGGTGCCGGCCGCGCTGCCCGACCTGACGGCGCTGATCGGGCAGCAGGAGGCCCGGGTGCGGGCGCGGCCGCAGGACGCCTCGGCGTGGGCGTTGTTGGGGAGCGCCTACGTGGAGCGGGGCCGGGCGAGCGCCGACCCGGCGAACTACCCGAAGGCGGAGCGGGCGCTGACGACCTCGGTCCAGGTGCGGGCCACCGGCAACGCCGAGGCGCTGGGCGGGCTGGCCGCGCTGGCGAACGCCCGCCGTGACTTCCCGGCGGCCAAGCGGTACGGCGAGCAGGCGCTGAAACTGACGCCGAAGCGGTGGACGGCGTACCCGCCGCTGATCGACGCCTACACGGGGCTCGGCGACTACCAGGCGGCCCGGGGCGCCCTGGACAAGCTGATGGCGCTGCGCCCCGGCGCGGCCGCCCGGCCCGCCGTCATGGCCCGGGCGTCGGCGGTGTACCGGGACCGGGGCTGGCGCGAGGACGCCGTGGCGCAGCTGACGGACGCGGCGTCGAGTGCCCGCACACCTCCCGAGCAGGGCGCCTATCTGACCGGGGTGGGGCAGCTCGCCTGGGAGCGTGGTGACCGGGAGGACGCGCTGCGGCACTTCGAGGCGGCCGTGCGCCTGGATCCCGGCCGGTGGTCGGCGCTGGCCGGGAAGGGCCGGGCGCTGGCCGCGCTGGGCCGCGCCGACGAGGCGGTGACCGCGTACCGGGCGGCGCTCGCCGGGCAGCCGGACCCGCGGGTCACCCTGGAACTGGGCGAGTTGTACGAGTCGCTGGGTCAGTTCCCGGCCGCGCGGGAGCAGTACGAGCTGATGCGGGAGCGGGTGGAGCGGTCGGTCGAGGGCGGGGTGGACGAGGAGCTGCTGATCGGCCAGTACGAGGCGGACCACGGGGACGCGCAGGACGCGGTGGTGCGGCTGGAGGAGGAGTGGCGGCGCCAGCCGGGGATCGAGGTGGCCGACGCGCTCGGCTGGGCGCTGCACCGGGCCGGTGACGACGAGGAGGCGCTGAAGTACGCCTCGATCGCCACGGACAAGGCGAAGGGCGGCGGGGTGCGCAGCGCGCTGTACACCTTCCACCTGGGCATGATCGAGCGCGAGTCGGAGCGGCTCGGTCCGGCCCGGCGCCACCTTCAGGAGGCGCTGCGGATCAATCCGTACTTCTCCCCGCTGCTGGTTCCCGAGACCCGGGCGGCGCTCCGTGAGCTGGGGGACGTGCCGGACGAGCCGCCGCCGGGCGAGGACGACTAGGGCCTGTTGCGAAAGTGGCCTCGTCGCCCGGAGGGCGGCCGCGCGGCAGAGGACCACTTTCGCGACAGGCCCTGGGGCCTGTCGGCCGTGCCGCGAACCCGGGTCTCAGGGCCCGGGTTTGCAGTACAGGGAGAATCTGCGCGCTCCCGGCGCGCCGGAGGCGAAGCCCAGGTACAGGCGCGGTCCGCCGGTGTGCCGGACCGCCAGGCCCTCGGGCTCACGGTGGCTCAGGGTGTGGCCCGCTCCCGTGCGGTGGGCGGCCAGCAGGGCGCCGGTGCGGATGTCGAGGCAGGACAGGTACGTGTTGCCGTGGTGGGCGGGTGGGTTGGTCCTGGCGTCGTAGGCGCTGCCGGCGAGTTGGTAGAGGTGGTCGCCGTGCAGCGCGTAGCCCTGGAAGGGGACCGTGGGGTCCGGGTGGGCGCCGGTCTGCGGGAGGTCGGCGAGGGGGTCGCCGTAGTCGCGGGCGACGAAGGCGGCGAGGTCCCAGACGCGGTAGCGCGGGACGTTCTCCAGGCGGTAGCGGATCGCCAGGCGGCGGGTGGCCGTGCAGAGGGTGGGCTGGTTGTTGCGGGAGCCCTCGACCGGGTACCGGATCTTGACGTCCCTGCTGGTGCGGGTGGCCCCGGCGGCGAACCGGAACCGGGTGACGCCCCGGCCGAAGCCGTGCAGCGCGTCCGCCTCGGTCCAGATCCAGACCGTGCCGTCGGGGTCGTTCTGCACGCCCATGCTGACGCCGTGCCCGAACCCCTTGAGGTACATGTGGCCGAGCCGCCGGCCCTCCATGTCGAGGCGGTTCAGGCACAGGTCGCCGTCCGCCAGGCCGCCGCGGGCGACCTGGAGGACGTAGAGGTGGCGGTGGACCTCGTCGAAGGCGAAGGACTGGAGGACCGTGGGCTCCTGGAGCGTCGCCCGTTCCCGCAGCCGGCAGACCGCCGGTGCGGCGAGGTCGATGTGCTCCGCCACGGTCCCCCCCTCGCCTCCGGCGGGGACCCCGGGCCGCTACAGGCCTACAGGTTGCCCCGCTTCTCCTGCTCGCGCTCGATGGCCTCGAAGAGCGCCTTGAAGTTGCCCTTGCCGAAGCCCATCGAGCCGTGCCGCTCGATCAGTTCGAAGAACACGGTCGGCCGGTCCTGGACCGGCTTGGTGAAGATCTGCAGAAGGTACCCGTCCTCGTCGCGGTCCGCCAGGATCCTCAGTTCCCGGAGAGTCTCCACCGGCACCCGGGTGTCGCCGACCCACTCGCCGAGGGTGTCGTAGTACGAGTCGGGGGTGCTGAGGAACTCGACGCCGGCCGCGCGCATGGTGCGCACCGTCTGCACGATGTCGTTGGTGGCCAGCGCGATGTGCTGGACGCCGGGACCGCCGTAGAACTCCAGGTACTCGTCGATCTGGGACTTCTTCTTGGCGATCGCGGGCTCGTTGAGCGGGAACTTCACCTTGAGGGTGCCGTCCGCGACGACCTTCGACATCAGCGCGCTGTACTCGGTGGCGATGTCGTCGCCCACGAACTCCTTCATGTTCGTGAAGCCCATGACGTTGTTGTAGAACGCCACCCACTCGTCCATCTTGCCGAGTTCGACGTTGCCGACGCAGTGGTCGATCGCCTGGAAGGTGCGGCGGGCGGGCGCCTCGACGATCGGCTGCGCCGCGACGTAGCCGGGGAGGTAAGGGCCGTCGTAGCCGGTGCGCTCGACCAGGGTGTGGCGGGTCTCGCCGTAGGTGGCGATGGCGGCGAGGACGACGGTGCCGTGCTCGTCCTTCACCTCGTACGGCTCGGCGACCGAGGAGGCGCCGTGCTCGATGGCGTAGGCGTAGGCGGCGCGGGCGTCCGGGACCTCGATGGCCAGGTCGACGACGCCGTCGCCGTGCTCGGCCACGTGCTGGGCGATGAAGTGGCCCCAGGGGGTGGCCGGCTTGACGACCGAGGTGAGGACGAAGCGGGCGGAGCCGTTCTCCAGGACGTAGCTGGCGGTCTCGCGGCTGCCGTTCTCCGGTCCGGAGTAGGCGACCAGCTTCATGCCGAAGGCGCTGGAGTAGTAGTGCGCCGCCTGCTTGGCGTTGCCCACGGCGAAGACGACCGCGTCCATTCCCTTGACCGGGAAGGGGTCGGCCTGCCGGGCGGTCGCGTCGGGAGTGAGGTGTGTGGTCTGCGTCATGTCGGAAGGGTGGCCCCGGTCTGCAAGGTGCGCAATAGTTTGCGTATTCACTGGTCAATGTGTTCAGCGGTACGGCCGAACCGGCGGCCTTTCCGTACAAGATGACCACCCCGGAGAGGGTGCGGGAGGGACCGTGGCGATCGATCGTCTGGACGGGCGGATCATCGTGCTGCTGGCGCGCGAGCCGCGCATCGGCGTGCTGGAGATGTCGCGGCGGCTGGGGGTCGCCCGGGGGACGGTCCAGGCACGGCTCGACCGGCTCCAGTCGAACGGGGTGATCCGCGGCTTCGGCCCGCAGGTGGAGCCGGCGGCGCTCGGCTACCCGGTGACGGCGTTCGCCACGCTTCAGATCAGGCAGGGCCAGGGTGCGGACGTCCGGGCCCACTTGACGACGGTGCCCGAGGTGCTGGAGCTGCTGACGACCACCGGCAGCGGGGACATGCTGTGCCGCCTGGTGGCCCGTTCGAACGCCGATCTGCAGCGGGTGATCGACCTGGTCGTGGGCTTCGAGGGCATCGTGCGGGCCTCCACGGCGATCGTGATGGAGAACCCGGTCCCGCTGCGGATCATCCCGCTGGTGGAACAGGCCGCCGAGGACGCGGCGCAGGGGGTCTGAGCGGGCCGGAACGGGTCCGGAACGAGCCCACGGCACGAACAGTACGGCGCCGGCTCCGGCTCCGGCGCCGGCGCCGTGCAAAGAAGTCGATGCAAAGAAGGCGTTGCAAAGGAAGCTTTGCATCGCTATCTTTGTATGCATGACGGAGCACGAGGAACGCAAACAGCGCCGGCTGGACGCGCGCGCCCTGCGCGGTATCGCCCACCCGCTGCGGATGCAGCTGCTGGACGCCCTGCGGCAGCGCGGCCCCGCCACCGCCTCCCAACTCGCGGAGCGGCTGGGCGAGTCCAGCGGCGCGACCAGCTACCACCTGCGCCAGCTCGCCGCCCACGGTTTCGTCGAGGACGCCCCCGAGCACGGCAAGGGCAGGGAGCGCTGGTGGCGGGCCGTGGACCAGGGACTGGTCTTCGACAGCGCCGACTTCGAGAGCGCGGGACCTGAAGTGCGCGGCATGGCCGAGGTCTTCCTGCACGAGGTGGCGGGAACCCACGCCCGCGAGCTGTCCAACTGGCTCAGCACCCGCGGCAGTTGGTCCGGGGACTGGCACCAGGCGTCCGACATGAGCGACGCGACGCTGCGGCTCACGCCCGCGCAGGCCGCCGAACTCATCCGCAGGATGCACGCCCTGGTCGACGAGTTCCGCGGCAGCGCGACCGACGCGGACCTGCCGGACTCCGAGCAGGTACGGCTCCACACGCACCTCTTCCCGATCGACAGCCGGTGATCAGGCGTCCGGCGATCAGGCACCAGGGGATCAGCAGCCCGTGATCCAGCACCCGGAGATCCATCACTCAGTGATCCGACTCGAAGTGAGAGGCCACGTCATGGACATCACCGCCACCCTCGCCCGGCACCACGCCACCGAACTGCGCGCCGAGGCCACCGCGCACCGCCTCGCCGCCGGTGCGGCGCACCGGACGGAACTGCGCACCCGGCTCGGCCAAGCCCTGATCGAGGTCGGCAGCCGGCTCGCCGCCCCGCGGCCGGCCGCCGCCGTCGCCTAACAGCTCGGAACCGAGCCCTTACCCTTCTCCAGCGCCACCAGGGAGTCGACCGCGCCGGTCAGCGTGGTCACCGGGACCAGCCGCAGACCCTTCGGCAGCTCGGACTTGGCGTCGGCGCACTCGGCCTTCGGCACCAGGAAGACGGTGGCACCGTCCCGCCGCGCTGCCTGGGTCTTCAGGGCGACTCCGCCCACCGCGCCGACCTTGCCGCCGGCGTCGATGGTCCCCGTACCGGCGATGTCGCGGCTCCCGGTGAGGTCACCGCCGCTGCCGTCGCCGTCCAGCTTGTCGATGATCCCCAGGGTGAACAGCAGCCCGGCGCTCGGGCCGCCCACGTCGGCGAGCTTCAGCTTGACCTTCACCTTGTCGGAGCTCAGGTGCAGGTACTTCAGCGCCGCCTGGGTCGCCGCGTCCTGCGACTGCTGCATCTGCTCCGCGTTGTGCTTCTCGATCTCCTTGACGGTGTTGCCGCTCGGGTAGACGGCGTCGCGCGGCATCACGGCCCGGTCCGAGCGGAACCAGCTCTCGAAGACGTCCCCGAGCGAGACCCGGGCGTCCGGTCCGGTCGCCACGATGGTCACCATCCGCAGCTGCCCGCTGGTCCTGCGGGTCGGTGCACCGGAGACGGTGATCACCGGGGTGTTCTGGTGCTCACCGAGCACGTCCGCCGTCAGCCCGGGCTGCGCCAGCGAGAACGGCAGCGGCGCGAACACGGCCGTGGCGAGCAGCGCCACGACGGGCAGGGCACAGACGGCGACGGCCTGGGGACGCGTGAGACGTGAGAGCACGTAATCAATCTACGTGACGGCCGACCGCCTCCCGTGCGGCGTACGGCTCCCACCGCCCGCGGGCGCGCACCGCACCCGGAGGCGGGCCGGCCGGCCCGCTCAGCGGAGGGCTTCGGCCACCTCACGGGCCGCGTCGACCACCCGCGGCCCCACCCTCTCCGGTACCGCGTCCGCGAGCATCACCACGCCCACACTGCCCTCGACCCCGCTCACTCCGACGAGCGGCGCGGCGGCACCGCTCGCCCCGGCCTCCAGCTCGCCGTGCGTCAGCGTGTACCCGGGATCGCCGGACGGCGACTGCCGGGCGGCGAGGATCGCCTTGCCCGCGGCCCCGCGGTCCAGGGGATGCCGGAAACCGGCCCGGTAGGCCACGTGGTAGTCCGTCCACGTCGGCTCGACCACCGCGACGGCCAGCGCCTCCGTCCCGTCCACCAGCGTCAGGTGCGCCGTCGCCCCTATGTCCTCGGCGAGCGCGCGCAGCGCGGGCAGCGCGGCCTCCCGCACCAGCGGGTGCACCTGCCGGCCGAGGCGCAGCACTCCGAGACCCACCCTGGCCCGCCCGCCCAGATCACGGCGCACGAGCGCGTGCTGTTCCAGCGTTGCGAGGAGCCGGTACACCACGGTCCGGTTCACACCCAGCTTGTTGGAAAGCTCGGTGACGGTCAGCCCGTGGTCGGTGTCGGCCAGCAGTTTGAGGACACGCAGTCCCCGGTCGAGCGTCTGGGAGGTCTCCGCGGTCACGACGCCCACTCCTTCGGCGGTGAGGTCGGCGACCCCTGGGCGACGTATGCGTCACCGAGTCCCGGCGGCGACGCGCTTCAGAGGCCGCCGATCGGCAGGACGCCCGGCGGCTCCGGGCCATGTCGCTTCACGGCTGCGCTCCGCGGCGGCGCTGCCACGGGGCGTGTGCGTAGCGGGACACTAGCGAAGCCGGTTCGCTGAGCGGAAGCCTCCGTCCAGAATCCGGGCAAGGGTGGTTCCGGCCTGCCTGCATTCGTCCGGATACGCACACCGGCCAGGTCGTTCCGGACACACGAACAAGCTGGCGACGGACGACAGGACGGGCGAACGAGCGCGCGGGTACGAGGGCTGGTGGGAGAGGGTTCGGCGGGCTCGGCGGCGCGTCAGCGCATGCGGGTGGCCCACTCCTGCACCTTGGCGATGCGCTGCCGCAGCTGTCCGGGGGTCGCCTCCGCGCTCGGCGGCCCACCGCACACCCGCCGCAGCTCGGTGTGGATCACCCCGTGCGGCTTGCCGCTCTGGTGGACGTAGGCGCTGACCATGGTGTTGAGCTGCTTGCGCAGCTCCATCATCTCCTTGTGCGAGACCACCGGGCGCCGCTCGGCCGGCAGTTCCAGCAGGTCCGCCTCGGTGTCCGGCTTCTTGCGGCTGTGCGCGATCTGCCGGGCCTGCCGCTTCTGCAGCAGCAGCTGCACCTGCTCGGGTTCGAGCAGGCCGGGGATGCCGAGGTAGTCCTGCTCCTCCTCGCTGCCCGGGTGGGCCTGCATGCCGAACTCGGCGCCGTCGTACAGCACCCGGTCGAAGACGGCGTCGGACTCCAGCGCCTCGAAGGGCAGCATGTCCTGCTCGCCGGTGTCCTCGTCCTGCTCCCTGTTCGCCTCCTCCATCTCCTTCTCGGATTCGGCGTACGGGTCCTCCTCGCCCTCCTTCTTCGGCTTGTCGAGGGCGTGGTCCCGTTCCTTCTCCATCTCGTTGGCGAAGGTCAGCAGGTCGGGCACGGTCGGCAGGAACACGGACGCGGTCTCGCCGCGCCGCCGTGACCGCACGAAGCGCCCGACGGCCTGCGCGAAGAACAGGGGTGTCGAGATGGTGGTGGCGTACACGCCCACCGCCAGCCGGGGCACGTCGACGCCCTCGGACACCATGCGCACCGCGACCATCCACCGGTCGTCGCTGCCGCTGAAGTCGTCGATCCGCTTCGAGGCGCCGGCGTCGTCGGACAGCACGAGCGTCGCCTTCGTGCCCGTGATCTCCCGGATGAGCTTGGCGTAGGCGCGCGCGGACTCCTGGTCGGAGGCGATGACGAGGGCGCCCGCGTCCGGGATGGCCTTCCTGACCTCGGTCAGCCGCTGGTCGGCGGCGCGCAGCACGCTGGGCATCCACTCGCCGCGCGCGTCGAGCGCGGTGCGCCACGCCTGGCTGATCGCGTCCTTGGTCATCGGCTCGCCGAGCCGGGCGGCGATCTCGTCGCCGGCCTTGGTGCGCCAGCGCATGTTGCCGCTGTAGGAGAGGAAGATGACCGGGCGCACGACGTGGTCGGCGAGGGCGTTGCCGTACCCGTAGGTGTAGTCGGCCGCGGACCGCCGGATGCCGTCCTGCCCCTCCTCGTACGTCACGAAGGGGATGGGGTTGGTGTCGGACCGGAACGGCGTACCGGTCAGCGCGAGCCTGCGGGTGGCGGGCTCGAACGCCTCCAGGCAGGCCTCGCCCCAGGACTTGGAGTCACCGGCGTGGTGGATCTCGTCGAGGATGACGAGGGTCTTGCGCTGCTCGACGCGGTTGCGGTGCAGCATGGGGCGCACGCCGACGCCCGCGTAGGTGACCGCGACCCCGTCGTAGTCCTTGGCGAGCGGGCCGGCGCTGTACTCGGGGTCGAGCTTGATCCCTATCCGGGCCGCGGCCTCCGCCCACTGCTTCTTCAGGTGCTCGGTCGGCGCGACCACGGTCACCTGCTGGACGACGTGGTGGTGCAGCAGCCAGGACGCCAGGGTCAGCGCGAAGGTCGTCTTGCCGGCGCCGGGCGTGGCCACGGCGAGGAAGTCACGCGGCTGCTCCTGGACGTACTTCTCCATCGCCCCTTGCTGCCAGGCACGCAGCTTACTGGCGGTGCCCCACGGGGCCCGGCCCGGGAAGGCGGGCGAGAGGTGGTGGGAGTGAGCGGAGGAAGCGGCGGTGGTAGTCACGGTCTCCGGGGAGGGGTCGGGCACGGCTACGTATGACAACCGGGCCACCCTACCGGCGCCCCGGTGGTGCCACCGCCCGGACGAGGCCGGGTCGCCCACGGGTGGGACTGACGTCACAACCCGCCGGTCCGGCGAGGACCTTGGCGATCACCGCCGGACCACGGCCGCGGGGCCGCCCGGAACGGCCCGTCGCCCCGGGCCGGCCGGCCGGCCGGCCATCCACGGAACGGATGGTCAGCGCCGGGCGGCCTGCTCTACCCACCGGCCGGCCGGTCGGCCCTGGACCGGGCGGTCGGCCTCGGACCGGCCGTCAGTCCCTGCCCCTGGACCTGCCCGTCGGCCGTGGACCGGGTGGTCAGCCCTGGACCGGGTGGTCAGCCGTGGAACAGCCGTCAGCCCCGAACGGGCCTGCCGGCCCCCGGGGCGGCCGGTCACCCCCGGACCGTCCGTCCGCTCAACCCCGTACCGGCTGATCAGCGGTCCGCAGGCGGGTCGCCACCCATACGCCCAGCAGTGCCACCACCGCCATCGGCAGGAAGACGGCGGCGAAGGCGGCGGGGTGGGTGCCGCCGGCCGTCGAGGTGCCCGTGCTGCCGCCGCCGAGGGCCGCGAAGGCGGCGCCGGTCGCGGCCAGCAGGATCACGTTGGAGAGGCCGTCGGAGATCTGCAGCGCCGCGGAGTTGGCGCCGGCCTCCTCGGGGGCGGACAGCTTCAGCAGCAGCACGCTGGCGGAGGAGATCACCAGGCCCATGCCGAAGCAGCCGAAGCCCCAGGCGACGGCGACGATCCAGACGGGCACGCCCTGCACGAGCACGCTCGGCGCGGTGGCGATCGCCGCGGCGGTCAGCACCATTCCCACGACCATCAGCCGCTCCCGGTGCGGCTCGAGACGCGCCCGGGACTGCACCCAGGAGCCCAGCGCCCAGGTGACGCCGCCCGCGGCGAGGGAGAAACCGGCCATGGTGGGCGACAGCCCCCGCTGGGTGACCAGCATCAGCGGGACGAAGGACTCGGCCGCGATGAAGGACCCGGCGGCCACCCCGCGCAGCAGCACGACGGAGGGCAGTCCGCGCACGGCACGGCAGGTGCCGGGGGGCAGCAGGCCGAGGACGGCGGGCACGAGGAGGGCGGCACCGGCGAGGCCGGGCAGCAGGGAGAGCCAGGTCAGGTCCTGGGCGGCGTACTGCAGGAGCCCGGCGCCGAGCGAGATCGCGAGGGCGAGCCGGATGCGGCGCCGGTCCAGGGAGGCCGAGCCGGCGGCACCGGACACGGGGCCCGCCGCCCTGCGCCGTATCTGCGGCAGCGCGAGCGCGAGCGGGAACACCACCAGGACGGGGATGCCGAGGAAGACCCAGCGCCAGCCGAGGTGCTCGGTCACGGCGCCCGAGGCGAGCGGTCCGACGATGGACGGCACGACCCAGCCGGCGGCGAAGGCCGCCATGATCGCGGGCCGCAGCCGCTCGGGGTAGGCGCGGCCGACGACGACGTACAGCGCGACGATGACCAGGCCGCCGCCGAGGCCCTGCACGGCCCGCCCCAGGATGAACAGCCACATGACCTGGGCGGTCCCGGCGATCACGAGCCCGGCCGCGAAGGCGCCGATCCCGGTGGTCAGCGCCCCGAGCGGACCGCGCCGGTCCGACCACTGCCCCGCGAGCACCATGCCGAACAGGCTGGTCGTGAAGTATCCGGAGAAGGCGAACGCGTACAGCGCCACCCCGTCCAGCTCCCGTGCCGCGACGGGCATCGCGGTCCCGACGGCGGTCGCCTCGAACGCGATCAGGAGCACCACGGACACGATCCCGATGCTCAGCGCCCGATAGGCCCGCCCCAGCACGCCGTCCTCGTTCTGGGCATGCCTGGCGTGCTCGGTGTTCTCACCGTTCCGGCCGGCGACGTCCACCCCGGGGGCATCGGGGGATTCAAGGGTGCTCATGCGGGCCAGAGTAAGGTCCACAACCGGATTTGACCCCTGTCGGGGGGCCGGTCCGCTCTCCGACCTTGGTCGTACGACCCCCGTTCATGAACGGGGTGTGGCAGTCCCGTTGCGGCACCGGCCGTCCCCTTGAGCGGCCCTCCGGCACCGCCGTACGGTCGACGCACCGAGTCCGGCCCGCCCACGGGCGGCCGACCCGGCCGTGTGCCCGAGTGGTTCAGGGACTCGCCTGCAAAGCGAGTTACGCGGGTTCGATTCCCGCCACGGCCTCTAGTGCCTGACCAGGCAAAACGAAAGGGTGGCACCCTCCTGAGGGTGCCACCCTTCCAGCTTCCGTCTCACTCAGCGTCTCACTTGGACGAGAGACTTAAGGATTGGTCACCACCGAGACGGGGTGATGACCAGTCCGCCCCGGGGCGCCCATCGCGCGCGCCCCGACATGGAGTAAGCGCCGCGATGGTCCAGAGTGTCATGGCCGCAGATAGGCCAGGACGGCCAGGCCAAGACCGAAGGTTCCGACGGCTGCCGCAACCGCTACGGCCGTCGCCGCGAAGAGCGTGAGGTGTCCCACACTCCCGGCGAAGATGCCCACCACGATCCCGGCAAACCCCGCAATCAAGGCAAGGAGCGTGACGAGCATCGCCTTGGAAAGAGGCACGTTGCCTCCGGGTGGCTGTGTAGCGTCCACCATTGGGTCCTGTTCTTCGTAGGGACAACAGGCCCCCGCGGGGGTCCGCCGGTCAACTTCCTACGGTCTCTGGCGGACCCTGTGGGGCCATCCGCATCTTCGCGCGCACGCCGCCAAATCCCCTAGCCACACTGGGTGTTTGTGCGCTTACTCACCACTCACCCGTTCGGGTGGACACTGCTGTGTTCGAGTAACCGCCATTCGGTGCACACCCGCGTCGACCTGCACAGGAGCACCCGCCGATGTTGACCAGTGGCCGTGAGCCGAAGGAAGAGGAGATCCCAATGTGCGCCGAATGGATGTACGCCGTTCGGGCACCCTTCGGGCCTCGCTCGCCCTGCACCAGGCTCACTCCGGCGTCTCGCCGTGTGAAGGGGGCCAAATCAAGTCGTCAACTTGCCTTGCCACGTCGGCGCGCACGGCGTCCACCATGTGCTGGTAGCGCGCGGCCATGGCCGTTGTCGACCACCCCATGAGACCCATAACGGCCCGTTCGGGGACACCCAGGATGAGCAACACCGTCGCGGCGGTATGGCGGGCGTCGTGAAGGCGCCCGTCTCGGACGTTGGCCTCCGTGAGGAGTGCCTTCCACTCTGCCCAATCCCGACGGTGGGACGGGGTACGGCCGTGCTCGTCCGCAAAGACCAACCCGTTCTCCTCCCAACGTTTTCCAGCCGCCGCCCGCTCCCTCTCCTGAGCCTTGAAATGGGCACGGAACAGGTCAACTAGTTGTTCGGGGAGACCAACGGCGCGGCGGCCGGCGCGTGACTTCGTGGTGGAGAATTCCGGGTTGGTGCGTCGCCTCTCCGGGCAGTACCCGGCGGCCTTGCGCCCGCAGGGATTCACACACCCGTGGGCGTACTGGGGTCGGTGTCGACTACGCCGGACCACGAGGAACCCACCGTCAAGGTCCACGTCGTCCCACCTCAGTCCAAGCACTTCCCCTTGGCGCAGGCCGAGGGCGAGGGCGACGGCCCAACGAGCGGAGTTGCGATGTCGGTCAGCGGCCTTGAGTAGCCGCTGTACCTCCTGGATGTTGTAGGGCTCCGCTTCGTAGTCCCCCGTCTTTGGGGCCTTGGCCAACAGGACGGGGTTCTTGCCGAGATGGCCGCGCCGTACAGCCTCATTGAGAGCGGCGCGAAAGGTTCGGTGCGCTTGGTGGGCAGTCGCGGGCGCGCTTCCGTTGGCCTGCATCTTCGCGTAGAACGCTTCGACGTGCTCCGGGGTGAGCCTGTCGAGCCGATGAGCACCCAACCCAGGGTTGAGATGCTTTCGGACTGCGACGCCGTACCCGACCATCGTGTTGTCGTTGACGGCGTGGGGCGCGACGTTCTCAAGCCAGTGTGTCAGCCGCTGCCTGCCGGGCCAGGCGCCGCTCATAGGCGTCGTGCTCGTGCCGGGACAGGTTCTCGGCGAGCTTCCGGCGCTTGCCCTGGACCTCGTTGGTCGAGACGCCGGACGGGAGGGTGACGTCGACCTCGACACCGTATCCGGCGATGACGATCGGGGACAGCATCGACGCCCCGGCGTCGCCCATCTCCTGAATTGCCCTGCGCAGGGCGGGCACCCCGAGGTCGCGCAGGGCTTTGACCACGATGGACGGCGGCGGTGGCGGGCGTCGCGGAAGCGCTGCCCGCGCTCCTCCCACTCTGCCGCCGCCTCGAAGTTCACTATGCCCACAGACCGAAACGTCCTTCGCTACGAGCTGGGAGCAGGATAAGGCAATGCATGATGACGTCACCATTCGCCCAGCCGGCCGGAAGGAAGCCGACACGATTGCGGCCATGTGGGAAGAGACCGGCAGGCGCCTGAAGTCGAAGGGAATTGACCAGTGGCAATACCCAGCCAACATGCAGAGAATCTCCGATGATATTAGGCGAGGGAATGCGTATCTTGTTTTCGACGGACCCGAATGCCTGGGCACTATCACGGTAGATGCGTTCGCCGACCCCGAGTTCTGGTCGCTGAACGACATACCCGGTGACGCCTTGTATGCGCACAGGATCATCGTACGCTCTAACGCCGCCGGAATTTCTTTGGGTGCATCGCTACTCGACTGGGCCCCACATAAGGCGGCGAAGGCAGGTAAATCCTGGCTTCGAGTCGATGCCTGGAAGACCAACCCGGCCCTCGGGCGATACTACGAGGCGCAGGGCTTCACGCACGTACGGACCGTAGACCTTCCCCACCGTCGGTCCGGCGCCCTGTACCAGCGGCCCGCGGGATCGGTGACTGGGACCGGCCCCCGATACCTGAGCCTTGAAGCCATGCTGCACGACGAGAATGGCAACGAAGACTGGGGAAGGACGTCCGAGGCGTAAGCGGACCCATGGGCCGGGTGTCTCCCTGTGCAGTAGAAATCGGGGGAGGGCCCTGCGGAAGTGGCTGCTCGGGCCGTGCACAGCAGCATCGCGGACGATCGTCACTGGCTGGTGACCCTGATGCCAGCGCCGCCTTCAAGCGCCGCCGCATGGCTCGGAGGCACTAGTTCGGAAGATCGCGTATGCGGATGGGGACTGATCTGGCAAGACGCTGACCTGCTGCTCCGTCGCGTCGCGACCGCCTATTGGGCCCAGCCTTAAAGCAGCCTGCCAGATACTCATCTGGCATCTCAACGCACGTGGGGAAGCAAGGACGCTCAGATCATGGTCGAGTCGCCACCATTACGCCGACTGGCTCTGGCAATAGTGCGGACTCAAGCCTGGCGGCCATAGCATGAGTGCAGCTCCATCCTTGCCTCTGGAAAGAAGGTGTCAAAAATGGCCGCTGACGACATTGGTGACGACCTGACTGCCGGTGAAGCGAACTCGGTAAACGCCACGACGTACTTCCGAGGAAGGAGAGATGACGGAGATGAATACATCGGAAATGGATTCTTCGTCGTCGAGCCAGCCCTTGCCGACGTGAATATCCCATTTGGTGATCACGATGCTATTGCTGGTACCGGCTTGCGTAAAGGGCACGGCGTAATCGGGAACGGGGGAGCTGACGGCGGCGACGGAGTAATTGGAGAAGGTGGAGCCGGAAAACAAGATGGAGGTGGTGCCAGCCCAGCGGGAATCGGGGTCAGAGGGCATGGGGGCGGCGGCAAGCAGAAAGGAACCTCTATCAGTTCACGCCCTGGGATTGGGGTCTTTGCTAAGGGTGGGGATCACGAAGTGACGCCCGTCACGCCGAACGACGGCAACGTACGGCAACCCCATGGTGCTGGCGTTATGGGCGTGTCTGGCGGAACCGCTACGCCGACCTCGAAAGAAACGGCGAACGTAGGCGTTTTCGGTAAAGGAGGCGACGAGCTTGACCACACGGTGCCGGTGGGGCCGTCGGGGAGCACGACTACAATCGTGGTAGGGGCACCTTTTCCAGGAGCCGGAGTCATCGGCCGTGGCGGAGACAGGCGCACCAAACAGGGAAACGCCCCGGACGCCCAAATCGCTGGCGGCGGAGTTGGCATCGTGGGTGTATCCGGTGGGTCTCACGCAGTAAAGTTTGACGAATTGCGTGACGCTGGCGTCGTGGGTATTTCCACCGTTGACGATACCGGTCGAGGTGGCTTTTTCACCACGACGGCCACGCCGCAGATTCGCCTCAATCCGATCACCAACGCCCTTAGCGCTGCGGGTCCACCTACGGTGAATGGTCAGCCAGGCGACTTGCTCGTCGCAATCCGCCAAAGGGAAAGCGTTCAGACCGCTGAACTCTGGTTCTGCAATCGGGTGAATAGTTGGACTCAAATCGCCTGATGAGCTCCCCATGTGGTCACCGCTGAGCCGCGCTCGGATGGAACAACAGCGGCGTTCGGCAGCCCCTCACCAGGGTGGCCGCCACCGTTCACCGCCGACGGGCACGCCGTCTGACCTGCCGTGGGCGCCCACGAAGCCCCCGGCCACGCGGAGAGTTAAAAATGCGCGGGACGTGCGCCGGGAACTCGGGGCGCTGCACGTTGGCGCACGGAGACCGTGCAGCGCATAGCTGGGTCCACGGCCCCTCAGCGAGACATATCCAGGTCAACGCCCCTGGCTCCCGTCTCAGTTTCCGTCTCATTCATCGTCGTACACGGCCGTCCGGACCCTTTCACCGCCGCCTCGCTGGCCAAGGCATCCGTACCGCATTGAACGCACACGAACTCCTCTGTAGCGCGCCCTGACCAGCCAGGACAAACCTGCAAAGCGAGTTACGCGGGTTCGATTCCCGCCACGGCCTCCAGTTGACGGACCGGAACCAGAGGGTGGCCACCGGAAGGGGTGCCACCCTCTCGGTCGTCCGCCGGTCGGTGACGGGCGTCGGGCGGGGCGCCGGGGCGGGCGTCACTCCACCGTGGGGG
>NZ_JAJSZC010000144.1:0-19917 GCF_036815105.1 Streptomyces sp. IBSBF 3136 | reverse complement strand
CCCACCGACCACCCGCACCCGCACCCTCACCCCCGCGCGCCGTACACCGCTCCCGGCGGCTCGGCCCGCGCCAGCAGTTTCAGGGTGGTGTCGCCCGCCTCGGCCGGGGTCCTGCGTGCTCCCGTGTCCGCCGAGGGGCCCGGGCGCCAGCCTTCCATGACGGTGATCCGGCCGCCCTCCGCCTCGAACACGCGGCCGGTCACCCCGGCGCTCGCGGCGGAGCCGAGCCAGACGACCAGCGGGGAGACGTTCTCGGGGGCCATGGCGTCGAAGCCCGTGTCCGGGGTGGCCATGGCCGCGGCGAAGACGCGTTCGGTCATACGGGTACGAGCGGCCGGGGCGACGGCGTTGACCTGGACGCCGTAGCGGGCCAGTTCGGCCGCCGCGACGAGGGTCAGGCCGACGATACCGGCCTTGGCGGCGCTGTAGTTGCCCTGCCCGACCGAGCCCAGCAGGCCCGCCCCGCTGCTGGTGTTGACGATCCGGGCCACCGGTGCGCGGCCGGCCGCCGCCTCGGCCCGCCAGTGCGCGGCGGCGTGCCTGAGGGGCAGGAAGTGCCCCTTGAGGTGCACGCGGAGCACGGCGTCCCAGTCGTCCTCGTCGAGGTTGACGAGCATGCGGTCGCGCAGGAAGCCCGCGTTGTTGACGAGGGTGTCGAGCCGGCCGAACGTCTCGACTGCGGTCCCGATCAGGGAGGCGGCCCCCTCGCTCGTCGCGATGTCCCCGCCGTGCGCGACCGCCTCGCCGCCCGCCTCGCGGATCTCGGCGGCCACGGCCGCCGCCGGGCTGTCGGGGCCGGGTGTCCCGTCCGGTGCGACGCCGAGGTCGTTGACGACGACCCGGGCGCCCTCGGCGGCGAAGGCGAGGGCGTGCGCCCGGCCCAGCCCCCGCCCGGCGCCGGTGACGACGACGACGCGTCCCGCACAGATTCCGCTCATCGGGTGTCTCCTTCGCTGTGGTGTCCGGTGCCGGCCTCGGCGGCGTCCAGGAAGGCGGGCCGCTCGCCGCCCCCGTGCACCAGCAGGCTCGCCCCGCTGATGTAGGCGGCCGCGCCGGAGGCCAGGAAGACGGCGGCCTCCGCCACGTCGGCCGGGGTGGCGAGCCGGCCGAGCGGGACGGTGCGGGAGACCGCGGCGATGCCGTCCGGGCCGCCGTAGTGCGGGGCGGACGCCTCGGTGCGGACCATCCCGACGACCAGCGTGTTGACCCGGACCTCGGGCGCCCATTCCACGGCCATGGAGGCGGCCAGGTTCTCCAGTCCCGCCTTGGCCGCGCCGTAGGCCGCCGAGCCGGGCGAGGGGCGGCCGCCGCTGACGCTGCCGACCATCACGATGGAGCCCCGGGTCCGCCGGAGCTGCTCGTGGGCGGCCAGGGAGGCGGTGAGCGGGGTGACGAGGTTCAGCTCGATGACCCGGGCGTGCCGTTCGGCGTCGGCGTCCGTCAGCCGCCGGTACGGGGTGCCGCCCGCGTTGTTGACCAGTACGTCGAGCCGGGGCAGGGCGGCGAAGAAGGCGCGGACGGCGGGCGGGTCGCGCAGGTCGAGCGGGACGAACTCGACGCCCTCCAACAGCTGTTCGGGGGGCCGCCGGGCGCAGGCCAGCACCCGGGCGCCGGTCCGGGCGAAGGCCCGGGCGATACCGGCGCCCACGCCCCGGGTGCCGCCGGTGACGACGACGACGCGGCCGTCCCGGGTGTCGTCCACAGGCTCCGGCGGGGGGTGTCCGGAGTTTTCCACAGGCCCTCCCGCTCGTCTGCGGCGACTGCTAGCTTCGAAGCCTCACACCTAACAAATGTTTGGTGGAAAGGCGTTGAGTGCGAAGGTAGCTGATGCGTCCATGGGTGTCTCCCTGTCGGCCCCGGAAAAGGGGATTTCCGTAGTCACCGTCGACTTCCCGCCGGTGAACGCGCTGCCGGTGCGCGGCTGGTTCGCGCTGGCCGAGGCCGTGCGCGCGGCCGGCCGCGATCCCGGGGCGCGGTGCGTGGTGCTGGCCGCCGAGGGGCGCGGGTTCAACGCGGGAGTGGACATCAAGGAGATACAGACGCGGGGGCACGAGGCGCTGATCGGCGCCAACCGGGGCTGCGCGGCGGCCTTCGCGGCGGTGTACGAGTGCGAGACGCCGGTGGTGGCGGCGGTGCAGGGGTTCTGTCTGGGCGGCGGGATAGGCCTGGTGGGCAACGCGGACGCGATCGTGGCGAGCGACGACGCCTCCTTCGGGCTGCCGGAGCTGGACCGTGGGGCGCTGGGCGCCGCGACCCATCTGGCCCGGCTGGTCCCGCAGCACCTGATGCGGGCGCTGTACTACACCGCGCGCACGGCGAGCGCCGCCGAGCTGCACGCGCACGGCTCCGTCTGGCGTGTGGTGCCGCGCCCGGACCTCCGCGCGGCGGCGCTGGAGCTGGCCGGGGAGATCGCCGCGAAGGACGGGCGGTTGCTGCGGATGGCGAAGGCCGCCATCAACGGGATCGACCCGGTCGACGTGCGCCGCAGCTACCGCTACGAGCAGGGTTTCACGTTCGAGGCCAACCTCGGCGGAGTGGCCGACCGGGTGCGTGACACGTTCGGGAAGGAGGGGGCGTAGGTGGGCGACAAGACGATGACCGCCGACGAGGTGGTTTCCCGGCTGTCCAGCGGGATGACCCTGGGGATAGGCGGCTGGGGTTCACGGCGCAAGCCCATGGCCCTGGTCAGGGCCCTGCTGAGAGCCGGGATCGGGGATCTGACGGTGGTGTCCTGCGGCGGCCCGGACGTCGGCGTGCTGGCCGCGGCCGGCCGGATCCGCAGACTGGTCACCGCCTTCGTCACCCTCGACTCCGTCCCGCTCGAACCGCACTACCGGGCGGCGCGCGAGAGCGGGGCCTTCGAACTGACGGAGGTCGACGAGGGCATGCTCCTGTGGGGGCTGCGCGCGGCCGCGCACCGGCTGCCGTTCATGCCGGTCCGGGCAGGCCTCGGCTCCGATGTCATGCGGGTCAACCCGGCCTTGCGCACGGTCACTTCGCCGTACGAGGACGGGGAGACGCTGGTGGCGATGCCCGCCCTGCGGATGGACGCGGCCCTGGTCCACGTCAACCGCGCCGACCGGCTGGGCAACGGCCAGTACCTGGGACCCGACCCCTACTTCGACGACCTGTTCTGCGAGGCGGCGGACGAGGCGTACGTGTCCTGCGAGCGGATCGTCGACACCGCCGAGCTGACCAAGGAGGCGGCCCCGCAGTCGCTGCTGCTGAAGCGGCTGTCGGTGACCGGGGTGGTCGAGGCGCCGAACGGGGCGCACTTCACCTCCTGCGCGCCGGACTACGGCCGGGACGAGGAGTTCCAGCGGGCCTACGCCTCCATGCCCTGGCCGGAGTTCACGAAGCGGTTCCTCGGCGGTGACGAGGAGGAGTACCGGAGAGCCGTGCGGCGGTGGCGGAAGGAGCGGGAGGGATGACGGCCACACGTGCCGAGTACTGCGTGATCGCCTGCGCCGAGGCGTGGCGGGGCGCCGGGGAGGTCCTGGCCGGCCCGATGGGCCTGATCCCGTCGCTGGGCGCGCGGCTGGCCCGGCTCACCTTCGCTCCGGACCTGCTGCTCACCGACGGGGAGGCGCTGCTGGTCCGCCCGGACGGCACACCGGAGGGCTGGCTGCCCTACCGGCAGCATCTTGCCCTGGTGGCGGGCGGCCGCCGGCACGTGATGATGGGGGCGAGCCAGATCGACCGGTACGGCAACCAGAACATCTCCTGCATCGGCGACTGGTCCCGGCCGCAGCGCCAGCTGCTCGGGGTGCGCGGGGCGCCGCTCAACACGCTGAACAACCCGACCAGTTACTGGATCCCGAGACATTCCCGGCGGGTGTTCGTGGAGCGGGTGGACATGGTGTGCGGGGTGGGGTACGACCGGGCGGCCGGGCTGGGCGGCGCGGCCCGCTTCCACCGGATTCCCCGGGTCGTCTCCGATCTCGGCGTCTTCGACTTCGCCACGCCCGACCGGTCGATGCGGCTGGCCTCGCTGCATCCGGGGGTGGACGTGGAGCGGGTGCGGGAGGCGACCGGTTTCGCGCTCGCCGTGCCGGACGAGGTGCCATGGACCAGGGAGCCGACGGCCGCGGAGCTGCGGCTGATCCGTGAGGTGCTGGACCCGGGCGGAGCGCGGGCGCGCGAGGTGCCCGAAGGCGGTGCGGGGGTGAGGGGGTGATGGAGACCGCGCTGACCCGGCTGGTCGGGGTCCGGCATCCGATCGTGCAGACCGGGATGGGCTGGGTGGCCGGCCCGAGGCTGGTCTCGGCGGCGGCGGACGCCGGGGCTCTCGGCATCCTCGCCTCCGCGACCATGACGCTCGACCAACTGCGGAACGCCGTACGGGAGGTGCGCTCGCGGACGCGGGCTCCGTTCGGGGTGAACCTGCGGGCGGACGCGGCGGACGCGGCGGACCGGGTGGGGATCCTGCTGGAGGAGGGCGTCCGGGTGGCCTCCTTCGCCCTCGCCCCCTCCCCCGAGCTGATCGGCCGGCTCAAGGAGGGCGGTGTGGTGGTGATCCCGTCCGTCGGGGCGCGGCGGCACGCCGAGAAGGTGGCGGCGTGGGGCGCGGACGCGGTGATCGTACAGGGCGGTGAGGGCGGCGGGCACACCGGTGAGGTGGCGACGACGGTGCTGCTGCCGCAGGTGGTGGACGCGGTGCGGATACCGGTCGTGGCGGCGGGCGGCTTCTTCGACGGGCGGGGGCTGGTCGCGGCGCTGGCCTACGGGGCGGCGGGGGTGGCCATGGGCACACGGTTCCTGCTCAGCTCGGACTCGACGGTGCCGGGCCCGGTGAAGGCCCGGTATCTGGCGGCGACCGTCCGGGACGTCACCGTGACCAGGGCGGTGGACGGCCTGCCGCACCGGATGCTGCGCACGGACCTGGTGGACGCGCTGGAGCGGTCGGGCCGGATACGGGCGCTGGCCCACGCGGTGCGGCGGGCGGCGGGGTTCCGGCGGCTGTCGGGGCTCGGCTGGCGGCAGATGGTCCGCGACGGGCTGGCCCTGCGGCACGGCAAGGAGCTGTCGTGGAGTCAGGTGCTGCTCGCGGCCAACACGCCGATGCTGCTGAGGTCGGCGATGGTGGACGGCCGTACGGACCTCGGGGTGATGGCGTCCGGGCAGGTCGCCGGTCTGATCGACGACCTGCCGTCGTGCGCGGAGCTGGTGGAGCGGATCATGCGGGAGGCCGGGGAGGTGCTGACGGGACTGGGGGACCTCAGAGCCGTTCGATGATCGTCACGTTCGCCTGGCCGCCGCCCTCGCACATGGTCTGGAGTCCGAAGCGGCCTCCGGTGCGCTCCAGTTCGTGGAGCAGGGTGGTCATCAGCCGGACGCCGGTGGCACCGAGCGGGTGGCCGAGGGCGATCGCGCCGCCGTTGACGTTGACCTTGTCCGGGTCGGCGCCGGTCTCCTTGAGCCAGGCCAGGACCACGGGGGCGAAGGCCTCGTTGATCTCCACGAGGTCGAGGGCGTCGATGGTGAGGCCGGTCTTCTTCAGGGCGTGCGCGGTGGCCGGGATGGGTGCCGAGAGCATGCGGATGGGGTCCTCGCCGCGTACGGAGAGGTGGTGGACGCGGGCGCGGGGGCGCAGTCCGTGTTCCCGTACCGCACGCTCGGAGGCGAGCAGCATGGCCGCGGCTCCGTCGGAGACCTGGGAGGAGCAGGCGGCGGTGATGGTGCCGCCGTCGAGGACGGGTCTCAGCGCGGCCATCTTCTCCAGGGACGTGTCCCTGCGCGGGCCCTCGTCGAGGGTGACCTCGCCGCAGGGCACGGTCTCCCGTTCGAAGCGGCCCGTGTCGATGGCCCACACCGCCCGCCGGTGCGAACGCAGCGCGAACTCCTCCTGGTCCTCGCGGCCGATGCCCCACTTGGCGGCGATCATCTCGGCGCCGGCGAACTGGTTGACGGGCCGGTCGCCGTAGCGGGCGCGCCAGCCGGTGCTGCCGAGGAAGGGTCCGTCGGTCAGGCCGAGGGGTTCGGCGGCCTGCCGGGAGGCGAAGGCGATGGGGATCTGGGACATGTTCTGCACCCCGCCGGCGACCACCAGGTCCTGGGTGCCGGAGAGCACGGCCTGCGCGGCGAAGTGCACGGCCTGCTGGGAGGAGCCGCACTGGCGGTCGACGGTCACGCCCGGCACCTCCTCGGGCAGTCCTGCGGCCAGCCAGCTGGTGCGGGCGATGTCCCCGGCCTGCGGCCCGACGGCGTCCAGGCAGCCGAAGACGACGTCGTCCACGGCGGCCGGGTCGACGCCGGTCCGCCGGACGAGCGCCGTCAGCACATGCGCGCCGAGGTCGGCCGGGTGGACCCTGGCGAGCCCTCCCCCGCGCCGTCCGACGGGTGTGCGGACCGCTTCGACGATGTAGGCCTCGGCCATGGCGACTCCCTCACAGGAAAGGGGTGGTGGTACCCGGTGTCAGGTGCGTACGGCGATCCCGTCCAGCACCATCGACAGGTACTGCCGGGCGATCTCCTCGGGGCTGTGCTGTCCGCCGGGCCGGTACCAGGAGGCGGCGACCCACACGGTGTCGCGGACGAACCGGTAGGTGAGGCGGACGTCCAGGTCGGCGCGGAAGACGCGGCGGGCCACGCCCTGTTCCAGGGTGGACAGCCACGCCTTCTCGAACCGGCGCTGCGAGTCGGCGAGGAAGGCGAAGCGGTCCTGCGCGGCGAGTTGCCTGCTCTCCTTCTGGTAGATCGCGACGGCGGCGCGGTGCCGGTCGATCTCCCGGAAGGACTCGGTGACGAGGGCCTCCAGGGTCTCGCGGGGACCGAGTCCGGAGGCCAGGACGGTGTCATAGCCGTCCCACAGCTCGTCGAGGAAGGTGCGCAGGATCTCCTCCAGCATCGACTCCTTGGAGTCGAAGTGGTAGTAGAGGCTGCCCGCGAGCATGCCGGCGTGGTCGGCGATGGCGCGGACGGTCGTGGCGTTGTAGCCCTGTTCGGCGAAGACCTCGGCGGCGGTGCCGAGCAGTTCGCTGCGGCGCGCCTGGGCGGCGGCCGCCGTGGGCTTCTTCGGGGCGGTCACCTGGGGCTTCTTCTTGGTCGGCACGGACCCATTGTGGTCTGCCCGCCGTCAGGGGTGCTGGCTGCTGACGGCGACGACCTCGCCGGTGAGGTAGGAGGAGTAGCCGGACGCGAGGAACACGATGACGTTGGCCACCTCCCAGGGTTCGGCGTAGCGCCCGAACGCCTCACGGGCCGTCAGCTCGTCGAGGAGTTCGGGCGAGGTGACCTTCACCAGGTGCGGGTGCATCGCGAGGCTGGGGGCGACCGCGTTGACGCGCACCCCGTAGGCGGCCGCCTCGAGTGCCGCGCACCGGGTCAGCGCCATCACCCCGGCCTTGGCGGCGGCGTAGTGGGCCTGGCCTGCCTGGGCGCGCCAGCCGACGACGGAGGCGTTGTTGACGATGACCCCGCCGCCGGTGTCCCGCATGGCGCGCAGGGCCGCGCGGGTGCAGCGGAAGGTGCCGCCCAGGGTGACGTCGAGGACGCGCGACCACTGCTCGTCGGTCATGTCGGCGAGGTCCGAAGTGCCGCCGAGGCCCGCGTTGTTGACGACGATGTCGAGCTTGCCGTGCGCGCGCCCGGCCGTCTCGAACAGGGCCAGGACCTGGGCCTCGTCGGTGACGTCGCAGGGTGTCGCCGCCACCGCGCCGGGGAACTCCCGGCCGAGCCGGGCCTCGTGCTCCTTCAGCCGGCGCGGGTGCGCGTCGCTGATCAGCACCCGGGCGCCCTCCTCCAGGAAGCGGCGCGCGGTCGCCCCGCCGATCCCCGCTCCGGCCGCCGCGGTGATGACGGCGGTGCGGCCCCTCAGCAGCCCGTGGCCGGGCTCGTACGCCGGACTCTCGACGCCTGTCATGGCCCCACGCTAACCTACCAAACACTTGTTAGGGAAGGACGGTGACGGCGGCCGTGGACCTGACCCATGCTCCGGCGGACGAGGAGTTCCGCGCCGAGGCCCGTGCCTGGCTCGCGGCGCACGTGCCGCGCGCGCCGCTGCCCTCCCTGGAGACCGCCGAGGGTTTCGCGGCGCACCGCGCCTGGGAGGCCGAACTGGCCGCCGACCGCTGGTCGGTGGTGTCCTGGCCCGAGGAGTACGGCGGGCGGGGCGCCGGGCTGCTGCGCTGGCTGGTGTTCGAGGAGGAGTACTGGGCGGCGGGCGCGCCGGGCCGGGTCGGCCAGAACGGGATCAGCCTGCTCGCGCCGACCCTGTTCGACCACGGCACGGCGGAGCAGCGGGCGCGCGTGCTGCCGCCGATGGCGGCGGGCGAGGTGGTCTGGGCGCAGGCGTGGTCCGAGCCGGAGGCCGGCTCCGACCTGGCCTCGCTCACCTCCAGGGCGGTGCGGACGGCGGGCGGCTGGCTGCTGAGCGGCCAGAAGACCTGGTCCTCGCGGGCCGCCTTCGCCGACCGGGCCTTCGGCCTGTTCCGCAGCGACCCGGCGGCGCCGAGACCGCACCAGGGCCTGACGTACCTGATGTTCGACCTTCGGGCACCCGGCGTCACGGTCCGCCCGATCGGCCGCCTGGACGGCAGGCCGGCCTTCGCCGAGCTGTTCCTGGACGAGGTCTTCGTGCCGGACGAGGACGTGATCGGCGAGCCCGGCCAGGGCTGGCGGATCGCGATGTCCACGGCGGGCAACGAGCGGGGCCTCACCCTGCGCTCCCCCGGCCGCTTCCTGGCCTCGGCCGACCGGCTGCTGGAGCTGTGGCAGGCGTGCGGCCACCCCCGGGAGGCCCGTGCCCGGGTGGCCGACGCCCTGGTGGACGCCCGCGCCTACCGGTTGTTCACCTACGCGGCCGCCTGCCGGTTCCTGGAGGGTGCCTCGCTCGGCCCGGAGTCCAGCCTGAACAAGGTCTTCTGGTCCGAGTACGACCTGGCGCTGCACGAGACGGCGCTCGATCTCCTGGGCGCCGGAGGCGAGTCGGCGGACTCCGACTGGGCGGAGGGCTGGGTCTTCGCCCTGGCCGGGCCCATCTACGCGGGCACCAACGAGATCCAGCGGGACATCGTCGCCGAGCGGCTGCTCGGCCTGCCGAAGGGGCGCCGCTGATGCGTTTCCTCCTGGACGCCGAGCAGCGCGCGTTCGCCGATTCGCTGCGCGCGATGCTGACGGCGGCGGACACCCCGGCGGTGGTGCGGGAGTGGAGCCGGGGTGAGCACGCACGCGGGCGCGCGCTGTGGCGCCGGGTCGCGGAGGCGGGAGTGTTCGCCCTCGCGGCGCCGGAGGAGTTCGGAGGGCTGGGCCCGCGCCCGGTCGAACTGGCCGTCGCCTTCGTGGAACTGGGCCGGTGCGCGGCGCCCGGGCCGCTGGTGGAGACGGTCGCCGCGGCCGTGCTGCTCGGCGAGGGCCCGCCGGCCCGGCGGTTCCTGCCGGGGCTCGCGGCGGGCGGGACCGTGGCGACCGTGGCGGCTCCCGGCGGACCCGCGCTCGACGGCGACGCGGCCACGCTCCACCTCGCCGCCTCCGCCGGGGGGCTGCTGCTGTCCCCGGGCCCCGGCCCGGTCCGCCCCTCCCTCGACCCGGCCCGCAGGCTGACCCCGCTGGCCTCCGGCGGCGAACTGCTGGACCCCGATCCGCCGTGGGCCCGCGCCCTCGCCTGGGCGCGCCTCGCGACCGCCGCCCAGGCCCTCGGGGTCGGCCTCGCCCTGCTCGACCGCACGGTCGCGTACGTGCGGCAGCGCACGCAGTTCGGGGTCCCCGTGGGCTCCTTCCAGGCGGTCAAGCACCGCTTGGCCGACGCGGTGATCGCCCTGGAGTTCGCCCGGCCCCTGGTGTTCGGGGCGGCGCTGTCGCTGCGTCCGGCGGACGTGGCCGCCGCCAAGCTGAAGGCCTGCGAGGCGGCGTACACCACGGCCCGCACCGCGCTCCAGCTGCACGGCGCGATCGGGTACACGGCGGAGTACGACCTGTCCCTGTGGCTGACCAAGGCCCGCGCGCTGCGCACCGCGTGGGGCACGCCCGAGGAGTGCCGGGAGGCCGTGCTCGGGGAGGCGGGCGGCGGCTGAGCCAGGCTCGGTGAACCCGTCGGGGGGCCTGAGTTCATGTGATCATCGGCCCCTGCCGTCCCTCCCGCAGCCGGAGTTGGCTATTTTGTTCGGCGCCGACCCCACCGGCTCGCCCCTGTCCCGATCATCCTCAGAGGAGCCGGCCGTGACCGCCGAGTCCGCCGTCACCACGTGCTTTCGTCACCCCGAGGTGGAGTCGCACGTCCGCTGCACCCGCTGCGACCGCCATATCTGCCCGTCGTGCATGCGGGAGGCCGCCGTCGGCCACCAGTGCGTGGAGTGCGTGAAGGAGGGCGCGCGGTCGGTCCGGCAGGCGCGCACGGCCTTCGGCGGCCGGATCAGCGCGGTGCCGTTGGTGACGTACGTCCTCGTCGGGCTCAACGTGCTGGCCTACCTGGCCGAGCTGGGCCGCCCGTCGATCGTGGACCGGTTCGGGATGCTGGGGGCCGGGCTCAGGGGCGCGGACGGCGCGCACTACCTGTGGCAGTACCCGTACGACTCCTCCGTGCACGCCGAGGGCCTCGCCGGCGGCGAGTGGGAGCGGCTGCTGACCGGCGCCTTCCTGCACATGCCGCCGACCGAGGGCATCGGCGTCCTGCACATCGTGATGAACATGGCCTCGCTGTGGACGGTGGGCCGGGTGGTGGAGACGCAGCTGGGCCGGGTCCGCTACCTCGCCCTGTACCTGCTCTCGGCCCTGGGCGGCTCCGTCCTGCAACTGCTGATCGCGCCGGACGTCCTGGCCGTCGGCGCCTCCGGCGCCGTCTTCGGGCTCGGCGCCGCCTACTGGATCATGGGCCGCCGCCTCGGCTACGACATGCAGGCCGTCAACCGCTACATGATCGGCCTGCTGCTGTGGCTGGTGCTCTCGGCGGGGATGACGTCCTGGCAGGGCCACCTCGGCGGACTGCTGGCGGGCGGCACGGTGACCCTGGCGTACGCCTACGCGCCCCGGGACGGCCGCCGTGCGCTGATCCAGACCGGCGTGTGCGTGGCCCTGCTGGCGGTCCTGCTCGTCCTCGCCTGGGTCAAGGTCTCGGATCTCACGGGGGCATGAAGGCCAGGAAGCCGGGCATCGACACCACCCGCGTCGACCTCCCCGTACACCCGCCACTCCAGCGGCGTGTCGAGGCAGAGGTTGCCGTCGCAAAGGAACTCCCGCTGGGCAACGTACAGGGTGCCGTAGCCGCCGCGGCGTTCGGACATGCGACGACGCCTGCCCAGCCGTCCGGTCGGGGACATGGTGGGCAGGCGTCGCCTTGTTCCGTACGCCGTTGTACGTAACGTTCTGTGGGCGCCCGTCAGACCGCCAGGGCGCGGTCCGTCGGGCGGATCGGGGCCGGCAGCTCGCTGACACCGGTCAGGAAGCGGTCCACACCGCGGGCCGCCGAACGGCCCTCGGCGATCGCCCAGACGATCAGCGACTGGCCGCGGCCGGCGTCACCGGCGACGAACACGCCGGGCACGTTGGTCTGGAAGTCGGCGTCGCGGGCGATGTTGCCGCGCTCGTCGAGGTCAAGACCGAACTGCTCGACCAGGCCGTTGTCCCGGTCGGTGCCGGTGAAGCCCATGGCGAGGGTGACCAGCTGGGCGGGGATCTTGCGCTCCGTGCCCGGCTTCGAGGTCAGCTTGCCGTCGACGAACTCGACCTCGCTCAGGTGCAGCCACTGGACGTTGCCGTCCTCGTCGCCCTCGAAGTGGGTGGTGGAGACGGAGTAGATCCGCTCGCCGCCCTCCTCGTGGGCCGAGGTGACCTTGTAGAGCATCGGGAAGGTCGGCCACGGCTGGTTCGTCGGGTGCCGCTCGTCGTTCGGGCGGGGCATGATCTCCAGCTGGGTGACCGAGGCCGCGCCCTGGCGGTGGGCGGTGCCCACGCAGTCGGCGCCGGTGTCGCCGCCGCCGATGACGACGACGTGCTTGCCCTCGGCCGAGATCGGGGTGGTGACGTAGTCGCCCTCCTGGACCTTGTTGGCCAGGGGCAGGTACTCCATCGCCTGGTAGATGCCCTTGAGTTCGCGGCCGGGGACCGGCAGGTCACGGGCGGTGGTGGCGCCGACGGCCAGGACCACGGCGTCGTACCGCTTCTTCAGGTCCGTCGCCTTCAGGTCACGGCCGATCTCGACGCCGGTACGGAAGCGGGTGCCCTCCGCGCGCATCTGCTCGATACGGCGGTTGATGTGCCGCTTCTCCATCTTGAACTCGGGGATGCCGTACCGGAGGAGACCTCCGACGCGGTCCGCGCGCTCGTAGACGGCGACGGTGTGGCCGGCCCGGGTCAGCTGCTGGGCGGCGGCCAGGCCCGCCGGGCCCGAGCCGACGACCGCGACCGTCTTGCCCGACAGGCGCTCGGGGGCCTGCGGGGCGACGTCCCCGGTCTCCCAGGCCTTGTCGATGATCGAGACCTCGACGTTCTTGATGGTGACCGGCGACTGGTTGATGCCCAGCACGCACGCCGACTCGCAGGGGGCCGGGCAGAGGCGACCGGTGAACTCCGGGAAGTTGTTGGTCGCGTGCAGGCGCTCCTGGGCCGCGGCCCAGTCCTCGCGGTAGGCGTAGTCGTTCCACTCGGGGATCAGGTTCCCCAGCGGACAGCCGTTGTGGCAGAACGGGATGCCGCAGTCCATGCAGCGGCTGGCCTGCTTGCTGATGATCGGCAGCAGGGAGCCGGGGACGTAGACCTCGTTCCAGTCCTTGACGCGCTCACCGACGGGGCGGGACTTGGCGACCTCACGGCCGTGGTTCAGGAAGCCCTTCGGGTCAGCCATTGATCGCCGCCTCCATCATCTTCTCGGTGATCTCGGTCTCGGTGAGACCGGCTCGCTCGGCGGCGTCCTTGGCGGCGAGCACTGCCTTGTACGTGCTGGGGATGATCTTGCTGAACCGCTGCACGGCCGCGTCCCAGTCGGCGAGCAGCTTCCCGGCGACCGTCGAGCCGGTCTCCTCGGCGTGCCGGCGCACCACGTCGTGCAGCCACTGGCGGTCGGCGTCGTCCAGCGCCTCGACGGCCCCGACGTTGCCGGCGTTGACGTTGTCGCGGTCCAGGTCGATGACGTAGGCGATACCGCCGGACATGCCCGCAGCGAAGTTGCGGCCGGTCTCGCCGAGGACCACCGCGCGACCGCCGGTCATGTACTCGCAGCCGTGGTCGCCCACGCCCTCGGAGACGACCAGCGCGCCGGAGTTGCGGACGCAGAACCGCTCACCGGTACGGCCGCGCAGGAACAGCTCGCCGCCGGTGGCGCCGTAGCCGATGGTGTTGCCGGCGATGGTCGAGTACTCGGCGAGGTGGTCGGCGGCCCGGTCCGGGCGGACGACGATCCGGCCGCCGGACAGGCCCTTGCCGACGTAGTCGTTGGCGTCGCCCTCCAGGCGCAGCGTGACACCGCGCGGCAGGAACGCGCCGAAGGACTGGCCGGCCGAGCCGGTGAAGGTGATGTCGATGGTGTCGTCGGGCAGGCCCGCGCCGCCGAACTTCTTCGTCACCTCGTGGCCGAGCATGGTGCCGACCGTGCGGTTGATGTTGCGGATGGCGACCTGGGCGCGCACCGGGTGGGCCTCGGTGACGTCGGAGGCGGCCAGGGCGTCGGCGGCCAGCTTGATCAGCTCGTTGTCCAGGGCCTTCTCCAGACCGTGGTCCTGCTCGATCACCTGGTGGCGGACGGCGCCCTCGGGCAGCGACGGCACGTGGAACAGCGGCTCCAGGTCCAGGCCCTGCGCCTTCCAGTGGTCGACGGCACGGGCGACGTCGAGCGCCTCCGCGTGGCCGACGGCCTCCTCGATGGAGCGGAAGCCCAGCTCCGCGAGGATCTCGCGGACCTCCTCGGCGATGAACTTGAAGAAGTTCACCACGTGCTCGGCCTTGCCGGTGAACCGCTCGCGCAGCGTCGGGTTCTGGGTGGCGATGCCGACCGGGCAGGTGTCCAGGTGGCAGACGCGCATCATCACACAGCCGGAGACGACGAGCGGGGCGGTCGCGAAACCGAACTCCTCGGCGCCGAGCAGCGCGGCGATGACGACGTCGCGGCCGGTCTTCAGCTGGCCGTCGGTCTGCACCACGATGCGGTCGCGCAGGCCGTTGAGCAGCAGCGTCTGCTGGGTCTCGGCCAGGCCGAGTTCCCAGGGGCCGCCCGCGTGCTTCAGCGAGGTCAGCGGGGAGGCACCGGTGCCGCCGTCGTGACCCGAGATGAGGACGACGTCCGCGTGCGCCTTGGACACACCGGCCGCGACCGTGCCGACGCCGACCTCGGAGACCAGCTTCACGTGGATACGTGCCTGCGGGTTCGCGTTCTTGAGGTCGTGGATCAGCTGGGCCAGGTCCTCGATGGAGTAGATGTCGTGGTGCGGCGGCGGGGAGATGAGGCCCACGCCCGGCGTCGAGTGACGTGTCTTGGCGACCCAGGGGTAGACCTTGTGGCCGGGCAGCTGGCCGCCCTCGCCGGGCTTGGCGCCCTGGGCCATCTTGATCTGGATGTCGTCGGCGTTGACCAGGTACTCGGAGGTCACGCCGAAGCGGCCGGAGGCGACCTGCTTGATCGCCGAGCGGCGCGCCGGGTCGTACAGGCGCTCCGGGTCCTCGCCGCCCTCACCCGTGTTGGACTTGCCGCCCAGCTGGTTCATGGCGATGGCGAGGGTCTCGTGCGCCTCCTGGGAGATGGAGCCGTACGACATGGCGCCGGTGGAGAACCGCTTGACGATCTCGGAGACCGGCTCGACCTCGTCGACGGGGATCGGCTGCCGGCCCGACTTGAAGCCGAACAGGCCGCGCAGCGTCATCAGGCGCTCGGACTGCTCGTTCACCCGCTCGGTGTACTTCTTGAAGATGTCGTAGCGGCCGGAGCGCGTGGAGTGCTGGAGGCGGAACACCGTGTCCGGGTCGAACAGGTGCGGCTCGCCCTCGCGGCGCCACTGGTACTCGCCGCCGATCTCCAGCGCGCGGTGCGCGGGAGCGATGCCGGAGGCCGGGTAGGCCTTGGCGTGGCGGGCGGCGACTTCCTTGGCGATGACGTCGATGCCGACGCCGCCGATCTTGGTGGCGGTGCCGTTGAAGTACTTCTCCACGAACGCGTCGTCCAGACCGACGGCCTCGAAGACCTGGGCGCCGCGGTAGGAGGCGACGGTGGAGATGCCCATCTTGGACATGACCTTCAGGACGCCCTTGCCGAGCGCGTAGATCAGGTTGCGGATGGCCTGCTCGGCCTCGATGTCCGAGAGGAACGTTCCCGCGCGGACCAGGTCCTCGACGGACTCCATCGCCAGGTAGGGGTTGACCGCGGCGGCGCCGAAGCCGATGAGCAGCGCGACGTGGTGGACCTCGCGGACGTCGCCGGCCTCGACCAGCAGGCCCACGTGGGTGCGCTGCTTGGTGCGGATGAGGTGGTGGTGGACGGCCGCGGTGAGCAGCAGCGACGGGATCGGCGCGTGCTCGGCGTCCGAGTGGCGGTCGGAGAGGACGATCAGCCGGGCGCCGTTGTCGATGGCCGCGTCGGCCTCGGCGCAGATCTCCTCGATGCGCGCGGCGAGCGAGTCGCCGCCGCCGGAGACCCGGAACAGGCCGGAGAGCGTCGCGGCCTTGAAGCCGGGCATGTCGCCGTCGGCGTTGATGTGGATGAGCTTGGCCAGCTCGTCGTTGTCGATGACCGGGAAGGGCAGGGTGACCGAGCGGCAGGAGGCGGCCGTCGGCTCCAGCAGGTTGCCCTCCGGGCCGAGCGACGAGCGCAGGGAGGTGACCAGCTCCTCCCGGATCGCGTCCAGCGGCGGGTTGGTGACCTGCGCGAACAGCTGGGTGAAGTAGTCGAAGAGCAGCCGCGGGCGCTCGGACAGGGCCGCGATGGGCGAGTCCGTGCCCATGGAGCCGATCGGTTCGGCGGCGGTGCGGGCCATCGGAGCGACGAGGACGCGCAGCTCCTCCTCGGTGTAGCCGAAGGTCTGCTGGCGGCGGGTGACCGAGGCGTGGGTGTGGACGATGTGCTCGCGCTCGGGCAGGTCGCCCAGCTCGATCTCGCCGGCCTCCAGCCACTCGGCGTACGGCCGCTCGGCGGCGAGGGACGCCTTGATCTCGTCGTCCTCGATGATGCGGTGCTCGGCGGTGTCGACGAGGAACATGCGGCCGGGCTGCAGGCGGCCCTTGCGGACGACCTTGGCCGGGTCGATGTCGAGGACGCCGACCTCGGAGCCGAGGACGACGAGGCCCTCGTCGGTGACCCAGTAGCGCCCGGGACGCAGGCCGTTGCGGTCGAGCACGGCGCCGACCTGGGTGCCGTCGGTGAAGGTGACGCAGGCCGGGCCGTCCCAGGGCTCCATCATCGTGGAGTGGAACTGGTAGAAGGCGCGCCGGGCCGGGTCCATGGAGTCGTGGTTCTCCCACGCCTCCGGGATCATCATCAGCACGGAGTGCGGGAGCGAACGGCCGCCGAGGTGCAGCAGCTCGAGCACCTCGTCGAAGGACGCCGAGTCGGAGGCGTCCGGCGTGCAGACCGGGAAGATGCGCTCGATCGCCTTCTCGTCCGGGCCGAACAGGTCGGAGGCGAGCTGGGACTCGCGGGCGCGCATCCAGTTGCGGTTGCCCTTGACGGTGTTGATCTCACCGTTGTGGGCGACGAAGCGGTACGGGTGCGCGAGCGGCCACGACGGGAAGGTGTTCGTGGAGAACCGGGAGTGCACGAGCGCGATCGCGGAGGCGAAGCGGCGGTCGGACAGGTCCGGGAAGAAGGGCTCCAGCTGGCCGGTGGTCAGCATGCCCTTGTACACGATCGTGCGGGCGGACAGGGACGGGAAGTAGACACCGGCCTCCCGCTCGGCGCGCTTGCGCAGCACGAAGGCCCTGCGGTCGAGCGCGATGCCCTCGCTCGCTCCGGCGGTCACGAAGATCTGGCGGAAGACCGGCATGGTCGACCGGGCGGTGGCGCCGAGCAGCTCGGGGGCGACCGGGACCTCGCGCCAGCCGAGGACGGTGAGGTCCTCCTCGGCCGCGATCGTCTCGATCTTCGAGACGGCGGCGTCGATGCCGTCCTCCGGCAGGAACGCGATGCCCACCGCGTAGCCGCCGGCCGCGGGAAGGTCGAAACCGGCCACCTCACGGAAGAAGGCGTCGGGAACCTGGGAGAGGATGCCGGCGCCGTCGCCGGAGTCGGGCTCGGAGCCGGTGGCGCCGCGGTGCTCCAGGTTGCGCAGCACGGTGAGGGCCTGCTCGACCAGCGTGTGGGACGCCTCGCCGGTGAGAGTGGCGACGAAACCGACGCCGCAGGCGTCGCGTTCGTTGCGGGGGTCGTACATACCCTGGGCAGCAGGGCGAGCATCCATGAACGACCAGTTCTGGCCATTCGCGGAGTGCTGGGACGGCTGGCGCGGCGTACGCATCGGCTCTCCCGTCGTCGTCATCTGGCATGTGCAAGTGCCGAGGGACGACGTTGGCCCTCTGCTTGGAGTGCAAAATTTCGTGCAGGTTACATGATGGAGCGGTTCTCGGGAACCGGATACTCCGTTCCAGCATGCGGACGGCGCCGGGTTACGGCCGGGGTGCCGCGGGGTCACGGCGAGGTGCCGCGCACGGGCGGCAGGAAGTGTGGGGACCGAAAGGGACAAGATCGATCAGATCCGCGTCCATCGGCCCTGAGGGGGGCGGGAGGAGCGCCTTCACTCATCCCGGGAGTGCGCCGCAGGCGTCATTGCCCACAGCGCTTACGGCTCATGCCCCGTGGTCATGCCTGCGAAACCAGCGAGTAACGGGTACTTATGCGGACCGACGCATAAGTCCCTGCGGCACTATCCTACGGCCGTCCCGAACAGAGTACCCAGGGCGTACGTCACACCGGCGGCGGCGCCGCCCAGCGCGAGCTGCCTCAGGCCGCTGTACCACCAGGAGCGGGCGGTCACCCGGGCCACCACCGCGCCGCAGCCGAACAGCCCGGCGAGCGCGAGGAGCACGGCCGGCCACAGGGCGGTGGCGCCCAGCAGGTACGGCAGCAGGGGCAGCAGGGCGCCGAGCGCGAAGGAGCCGAACGAGGAGACGGCGGCGACCAGCGGCGACGGCAGGTCGCCGGGGTCGATGCCCAGTTCCTCGCGGGCGTGGATCTCCAGGGCCTGCTCGGGATCCTTCGACAGCTGCCGGGCGACCTCCCGGGCCAGTGCGGGCTCCACCCCGCGGGCCACGTAGAGCGCCGCCAGCTCGTCCTCCTCGTCCTGGGGGTGCTTGCGCAGCTCACGGCGCTCGACGTCCAGCTCGGCCTCGACGAGTTCACGCTGCGAGGCGACGGAGGTGTACTCGCCGGCCGCCATGGAGAAGGCGCCGGCGGCGAGTCCCGCGAGGCCGGTGATGACGATGGCCTGATGGCCGACGGAGCCGCCCGCGACACCGGTCATCAGGGCGAGGTTGGAGACGAGGCCGTCCATCGCACCGAAGACGGCGGGGCGCAGCCAGCCGCCGTTCACGTCACGGTGGGTGTGGTTGTCGCGGTGCGCCTCGTGCAGCGCCGCCTCGGTCTCGATGATCGCCATGCGGGGTCCCCCAGGAAAGCTTAGCCAAAGCTAACTTTGGATGCCTTCTACTTTTCGACAACACTGAACGTACGCCGATAATTTCTTCGCCGCCAGCAAGGAAAGGCTGGGCTAACCTGCGGTTTTACCTGCTTTTGCTCATGCGAGTTCGATCATGCTCAGATGCCGACCGGGTGACACGGATGGCACCCAGGCTCACGCCCCTCCCTCCCGGGGGAGAGATCCGCCAGAGGTCCGTCCGCCAGAGGTCCCCTGGCCCTCAGTGGCCTCGCGAAGGAGAGGCCGCCCATGGCATCGATCGCCCGCACTCCCCCGGCCCCGGCACCCGGGGACGCCGTCACCTTGCGCGAGCGGGCCCGCGGCGCGCTGCTCGGGCTGGCCGTCGGCGACGCGCTCGGGGCGCCCGCGGAGAACCTCAAGCCCTCCGAGATCCGTGCCCGCTGGGGCCGGATCACCGGGTACGTCAGCGAGCGGCCGTGCGGTACGGACGACACCGAGTACGCGATCTTCTCGGGGTTGCTGCTGGCCCGGCACGGCTCGGCGCTCACCCCCGCGCATGTCGAGGGCGCCTGGCACCAGTGGATCGCCGACCGAGCCGAGGGCCCCTTCCGCGGGGCGGGCTTCAGCGAGCGGGGCACGCTGGAGAACCTCCGCCGCGGTCTCGCTGCCCCCATCTCCGCGCAGCACCGGCACGCCTGGAGCGACGGCCTCGCCATGCGGGCGGCGCCCTTCGGGGTCTTCGCCGCCGGGCGCCCCGGGGAGGCGGCCCGGCTGGTGGCGATCGACGGCGCGGTCAGCCACGAGGGTGAGGGCATCTACGGCGGCCAGGCGGTCGCCGCGGGCGTGGCGGCGGCGATGGCGGGTGCCTCGCCCGCGGTGGTGATCGCCTCCGCGCTCGCCGTCGTCCCCGACGACTCCTGGACGGCCCGCTCGCTGCGGCGGGCGGTGACCGTGGCCCACCGAGGCGAACGCGCGGTCCGCTCCGCGGTGGTCATCGGCGGCTACCCCTGGACCGACCTGGCCCCCGAGGCGGTGGCCCTCGCTTTCGGCGCCTACGCGGCGGCCGACGGGGACTTCCCGGAAGCGGTCCTCACGGCGGTCAACATGGGGCGCGACGCCGATACGACGGCCGCGGTGGCGGGCGCCCTGGCCGGCGCGACCCGGGGCGCCTCGGCGATCCCCGCGCGGTGGGCGGCGGCGATCGGCCCGGCACGGGGGCGCTGCCTGCCGTCCATGGCCGGCCATCACGTCCTGGACATCGCGGAACTCCTCGTACCGGAGGAGGGCGGCAAGTGGGGCTCCGCGGTGACGACCCCCGACCTCCTCCCGGAAGCGGTCCGCCACCTCTTCGCGGCGGCCCACCCCGTCACTCCCCTCCCCATGACCGCCAACCGACCGGCCGAGCCCGCTGCAC
>NZ_JAJSZC010000143.1:0-19955 GCF_036815105.1 Streptomyces sp. IBSBF 3136 | reverse complement strand
CTCCCCCACGGCCCACGCCCCGAACGGCACGTACGCCCAGGTCGTGAACGCCGCCTCGGGCCAATGCCTGGAGGTGTCCGGCGGCTTCGACAACGGCACCGACGTCGTCACCGCCCCCTGCACCGCCGCCCCCACCCAGCGTTGGCGCGTCGACACCGGCCGCGGTGTCGTGCAGTCGTCCGCGGACCCCGGCTTCTGCCTGGACAGCCGCGGTTCCGTCGACAAGGGCGTAGGCATCTGGGACTGCGACTCGGCCGACGGCGACCACGGCGACAACTTGCGCTTCACGGTCGACGCCGACGGGGTCATCCGCCCGGCGATCGCCATCGAGACGGCGGTCACTCCGGACGGGGACGGCGGGCTGTCGCTGGAGCCGCTGACCGGGGGCACGGCTCAGCAGTGGCGGGCGGGGGCGGAATGACCCGCCCCTCCTGACGCCGTCGTACGACGTCCGGAAGCCCGCGTACTCGTACTGGATCGCCGGCGTCAGGACTGGTCGTCGCCGAACATCCGGGCGGGTCAGACCACGCGCGCCGCGCCCCCCAAGACCCCCGCGACCAGCGGGCCACCCATGGCGACAGTCCGCCCACGTCGACAATTCGCCCGCGTCAGACGTCGGCGGACACTGTGCCGCGGATGAGGTCCGCAGCCCGTTCCGCGATCATGATCGTCGGTGCGTTGGTGTTGCCCCTGACCACGGTCGGCATGACCGAGGCATCGACCACCCGTAGCCCCGCCACACCGTGCACGCGCAGCTCGTGGTCGACCACCGGGCCGATCGCGCAGGTGCTCGTCGGGTGGTACAGGGTCTGCAGCTCGCGCCGCGCGTAAGCCAGTAGGTCGGCGTCGCTGTCGGACGGCGGCGTCAGGAAGTCCAACCGGCGGTGGAGGCGCAGGGCGGGCTGTCCGACGATGTCCAGTACCAGCCGCAGCGCCCGGATCGCTGTGGCCCGGTCCTCCGCGGTGGACAGGTAGTTGTGCAGGATGCGCGGCTTGGCGCTGGGCAGCGTCGAGCGCAGCGTGACCTTTCCGCGGCTGGTGGGTGCGAGCAGCACCGCGCCGATGTGGAAGGCGTGGTCGGTGGCGGCTCCCAGCCCCTCCTGGTGGAACATGACCGGTACGGCGTGGATCTGCACGTCCGGGGCGTCGAGACCGCCGGTGGTGCGGAAGAACCCGCCGCCCTCACCGACGTTCGAGGTGAGGGGCCCGCGGCCTTCGGCTTCCAGCAGCCGGAGGTTCTCGGAGGTCTCGGCGGTGAGCAGGGATTCGGTGTCGGTGAGATGGACGACGGCCAGATGCGGGTGGTCCTGGAGATTCTCGCCGACCGGCAGGTTCACCTTGGGGGTGATGCCGAGGGCCGCGAGTTCGTCGGCGACGCCGATGCCCGAGAGCATCAGCAGCTGGGGTGAGTTGTAGGCGCCCGCTGAGAGGACGATCTCCCGTTCGCACCGAAGTTCCTGCGTCGCCCCGTCCCGGTCCACCTCGACACCGACGGCACGTTCCCCGTCGAGGAGGACGCGGGTGCACTGCACCCCGGCGAGCACGGACAGGTTGGGCCGTTCGACGGCGGGCCGCAGGTAGGCGTCGGCCGTGCTGCACCGCAGGCCGCCGCGCTGGGTGAGCTCGTAATACCCGACGCCGTCCTGCTCAGGGCCGTTGAAGTCGGGGTTGACCGGATGTCCCGCCTGCTGAGCCGCTGCCAGGAAGGCGTCGATGAGGGGGTTGCGGGAGCGCCCGGGGTTGACCGGGAGCGGGCCGCCGGCGCCGTGCCATTCGGAGGCGCCGGCGTGGTGGTCCTCCGATCGCAGGAAGTACGGCAGTACGTCGTTCCAGCCCCAGCCCTTGGCGCTGACGGCGGCCCATGAGTCGTAGTCGCGGCGGTGGCCGCGGATGTAGACCATGGCGTTCATCGAAGAGGAGCCGCCGAGCATGCGGCCGCGCGGTAGATAGCGGCGCCGGCCCTCGAGGCCGGGCTCCGGCTCGCTGAGGTAGTCCCAGTCGTACTTGGTCCGGAACAGCTTCGAGAACGCGGCCGGAACGTGGATCTCCTGGGCGTCGTCGGCCGGGCCGGCCTCCAGGAGCAGGACGCGTACGTCGGGGTCCTCGCTGAGCCGGGCGGCGAGCACACAGCCCGCGGATCCCGCACCCACGATGATGTAGTCGTACATGGTGTGCCCTCTTTCTCGGTGGCCGGTCACGCGGTCAGTACTGGATGGCCTTGGTCTCCAGAAACTCCTCGAAGCCCAGGCGCCCGGCCTCCCGACCCACGCCAGACTGCTTGTAACCCCCGAACGGGGCAAGGGGGTTGAATGCGCCACCGTTCACGTCGACCATCCCGCCCGGATCCGGCCGGCAACCGAGCGCACCCGTTCGGGATCGCCCGACTACACGGCGCCTGCGAGGCCGTAGGGCGTGTCGCTGGCGATCGCCACGGCCTCCTCCTCGGTGTCGTAGAGCAGGATCGACAGGACGGGTCCGAAGATCGTGCCGCCTTCCGTGCTACCGGGGTGGCGACGCGGTCGAGCCGCAGTTGCGCGCCCCTCCTGGCGGTGCGGGGGGCGAACGGCGACGGCCGCGTAGCCGGCGGGTTCGTCACCGTGGCCGGGCGAGAAGGACGGCGACATCGTCGTCCGGGGACGTGGGGAGCAGTTGGGTGAGCAGGCCGTCCCGGACCTCCTGCAGCGTCTGGCTGGGCTCGCCCAGGGCGCGGGCCAGCAGCCGCATGCCGTGGTCGACGTCGTGGTCGTGACTCTCGATCAGTCCGTCGGTGTAGAGGACGAGGGTCGCGCCGGGTCGAAGCGAGACCTGTTCTGACTCGAAAGGAGCTTCGTGCGGGGCGCCCAGCGGAGCGCCGCAGCTTCCGTGGAGGAACCGGACGGCGCCGTCCGCGTCGGCCAGCACGGGTGGTGGGTGACCGGCACGCGTGATGACGCAGGTGGAGGCCGCCCGGTCGTAGACGGCGTAGACGCAGGTGGCCAGTTCACTCTCGCCCAGATCGGTGACTGCGTCATCCAGGTGGTGCAGCAATCGGTCGCCGGGAAGGTCTTGCAAGGCCAGGGTGCGGGCCACGGTGCGCAGTTGGCCCATGACCGCCGCGGCACGGATGCCGTGTCCCATGACATCGCCGATGATCAATCCGATTCGGCCGCCGGGGAGGGTGAAGGCCTCGGTCCAGTCTCCGCCCACTTCGTTCTCGCGGCTGGCCGGCACGTACCCGCTGGCCAGTTCCAGCCCGGGCACCGTGGGCAGCGGCCTGAGGAGGCTGCGTTGCAGGGTGACGGCCGCTTGGTGGCGGCTGGCGTACAGGCGGGCGTTTTCGATGTTCAGTGCCGCGCGGGCGACCAACTCGTCGACGAGGACCGTGTCCTGCTCGTCGAACGGTTCCCCGCCGGCGCGGGTCGCGATCACCAGGCCGAGTACCTTGCCTCGGGCGGTCAACGGGATGACCCGTGCGATGCCCGGGACGCCGCGACCGAAGAGCGCCGCAGGGGGCTCGGGGTACCCGTCGTCCATCAGGGGCAGAGGCAGCGGCACCGTCCCCGAGCGCCGTTCGGCGAGAACCGTGGCGTACACCGACCCGGGTGGGATGCGATGCGTCATCTCAGGGGCCGACAGCCGCGCTGGTGTGGCGGGGCCGGCACCCGCCGTGGCCAGGCAGTGCAACAGGTCGTGGGCGGATGCGCCCACATCGTCGGGGGCGAGCACTTCTTCCAGCAGCAGGACCACGGCGGTGTCGGCAAGCTGCGGTACGAGCAACTGGGCCAGCCCACGGGCCGCGTGCCGCAGATCCAGCGTGGTCCCGATGCGCTCTCCGGCTTCGGCCAGTAGCGCGAAGCGCTGACGTGCGCGCTCGGCCCGCACATGGTCCGCCTGTCCCTCGGTGATGTCGATGACCGAGGCGATCACACCGAGGGCTTCACCGCCGCTGCCGGTCAGCGGAGCGTAGGAGGACGACCAGATGTGGTCCTGCCCGGGGGAGGCGGCGGTGCGGCCGGTGCGGCGGTCCAGCACGGCACGCCCAGTCTTCAGCACGTCGCGCATCAGTGCTTCCACCGCAGAGGGATCGAGACCCGGGACCACCTCGTGTATCCGCTTGCCCACGTGCGCGGCAGCCGGTCGGCCGTTCATGGCGGCCAGGGCATCGTTGACTCGTACGTAGCGCAGCCGGCGGTCGAACAGGGCCAGACCGATCGGCGACTGAGCGAACAGCCCCTCCAAGGCCGCCAGCGAATCCCTCATCCGCCCCACCGCAGAGGTCTCCGCTGCAATGACCAGCGTGCCGGGCCGCCCCGCGGGATCCGTGATCGGCGCGATCCACATCTCCATCTCGACTGTGTGGCCGTCCTGGTGCCGAACAGGGTAAGCCCCCACCGCCGACTCGCCTGCCAGGGACCGGTCCCTGAGTTCCTTGGCCAGTTCCCGGTTGTATTCCGGAACCAGCAGCGCCAGTCCGTCACGGCTGATGATCTGCTCCGCTCGCCAGCCCAGCAGGTCCTGCGCCGCCAGCGCCCACAACCACATGCGTCCCTCGTGATCGACCGCCCACACCGCTACCGGCAGCAGGTGCCCGAACACGCCCGGATGACCGACCGAAGGCTGCCCTTGCCCCGATGTGCCGCCCCCCGGATCCGCGCTGTGTAGGACCATGCTCGACCCTGACCAGTGACGGGAACGGAGCTCGTCGGGCGCCCGCTCCCGCACCCTGTATCGATATGTCGTGGATAGCGTTGGCGCGAAGATCGCGCTACAACGCGCAAACCATGCTATAGCCCATATTTCCCCCTGCCTCGCCGGGAACCTGTCATGGGGCAGCCGAGGCGACGAAGGAGGCCGACCAGGTCAGGTACGGCCACAGCTTGTCTGACAGCTTGGTCAGGGTGAGCGTGGAGCGCGGATATGACTGTCACGCCTCGTGTGCCATGAGCCTCCTGGCCTGTTCCACCGGGGCCTCGCCTGCCCAGCCCCAGTTTCCGGGCGGGGCCCTTCGGACCAAGTGCACAGATCGCGCGTGGCCCGGGTCTCTACACCGTGTGCCGTCGTCAGTACGGCGGCAACGTCAGCCGAAGCGTCGGCGGGGAGAGGTCCACGGGGTGACGCCATAGGCTGCGGCTATGACCGAGATCAAGCCCCCCTACTCCCGCCTCAGCATTCGACCTGCTGCTGGCCGGTATCCAGCGCTTCGTCACGGGCAGCCCCGAGCACCCCAACCAGGACGCCACCCGCCGGGCCGAGATGGCACCGTCCCAGCAGCCCTTCGCCGTGATGTTCGGCTGCTACGACTCCCGGCCGGCCGCCGAGATCATCTTCGACCGCGGCTTGGGCGACCTGTTCGTGGTGCGCACCGCCGGCCACGTCATGGGCCCCGAGGTGCTGGGCAGCATCGAGTGCGGCGTGGACGTGCTGGGCTGCCCGCTGGTGGTCGTCCTCGGCCACGACTCATGCGGCGCGGCTTGCGCCGCGCTGGAGGACGGCATGACACCGGCCGCTTACATCCGGGATGTCGTGGAGCGGGTCACCCCCAGCGTGCTGGCAGCGCGGGCCGCCGGGCGGGTCGAGCCCGAAGACGTCCTCACCGAGCACATAGCGGGGCCCCGCGGCGCGCCGGAGGCGGTTGGCGATCGCCAGTCCCAGCCCCTCCTCCACCGGCAGGGATGCGGTGATCAAGTCGCACCCCTGCGCGTCGAATCGGCGCAGGATCCCGTACAGCCCTCACGCGTAGGCGGGCATCGCCCCGGGCACCATCACCACGGTGTGTGCCTGCACCGGAGCGTCGGCGAAGGGGGTAGGCAGAAGGAGGCCCACCCGGTGCCCCAGCTCCTGCGCGAGCTCCGGTTCGGAGACGACCTTCGCGGCTAGACCAGGACTACCTGCGCGCGCGGCGCATAGTGCGACGGATGCTGACCGGGCACCCGGACATGACTGGTGGCGGGGAACCGCGAGCGAGCACCGAGTACCGCTTGAGCACCGAGTACCGCTTCCAGGTCCTCGCGCGTCACCCCGCCCGGCCGAAGGATGCTAGGGACCTCACCCCTGGCGTCGACGATGGCCGACTCCGGAACCTCGTCAGAACAGAACCGGTCAGTCGGGCGGCCTCCGTGATGAGCGTCCTCTCCACGGACGCCTTCACCTTTCCTTCGCGCTGGGGAGCTTCAACGCGGCGATCTACCTCGCCGAACTGATCACGGATGGGGAGCGGCACGTCCCCATCCTTGAGTCCGCCGTCGGGCTGATGCTCGCAGGCTGGATTGCCGGACCGGTAGGCAGTACCGAGAATCCGGTCCCGGCCTCGGCTGTGCACCGTAGACCCGCCGGCCACCCGTCCGGGAGGGCCTGTGCACAACGACGATCGGCACACCACTCACCCGCCCAGCCTGCCCGCAGATCATCCGAGAGCAGTCAGGAACGACATGCCGGCCCCGTCATCAGGCCGGTCGATGCAGAGCAACAAGAGCGCGCTCCGCTCCCTGAGCCTTCACGCGCCAGGAACGCCGTGTCTGTCAGCGCTGGAGATCGTTTCACTAGGATCGCGTACACGGACCCGAACCTGAACGCGATCGCTGAGGACTCCGGCGTCCGCTGCCCGGTCCAGAGTCCAGCCGTAGCCCGGTCCCGTAACCGCTCTGGTGGGACCGGCCTACTTGCTGCACGGGCGACGCCCGAAGACGCCCTCGAAGCCTGCGCAGCCGGAACGCCGTAGCCGGCGGGATGCCGGCGGGCCGCTGCACCATTTCCAGTCGGCGGAGGATCCTGGAATGCGGCTTCAGCTCTCGCTGCGGAGGACCATCATCTGCCACGGCTGCCAGTTGGACAGTCGCCATTCCCCCGCCAGCGGTTCTGGACCGGGGTATGCCCGGCTGCCCTGCCTGGTCCACCTCCGGGACACTGTCAGTAGGCACCCTGCCGACGCAGGGAGCGCGGTCGACCGTCGGGATCGGCGACGACCCGGTAGAGCGGGTCGGTCAGGGCCCGTGTGATGCGGGACAGATGCGGCGGGTGATAGGTGCGCAGCCGTCCCGACGGTCGTGGACCGCGACGGCCGCCGTCGTGCCACGCGTCCAGAGCGGCGGCCGAGTCGGCGTAGGCCGCAAAGGCGCGGCCCGGGTCGCAGAGTGCAGCCGCTTCCCCGTCTCCGCCGCGGTCAAGGTGTTCGAGATTCAACGACAACCGCAGCTCGCGCGCGAAGACGCGGGCGCCGTCACCCAGGCCGCCGGGGTCCATCGGTTCACGGGGGTCACGGGTCTCGTCGAGGACAGCGCAGCTGAGTTCCGAATCGTGGGTCCAGGAGCGCCGGTTGACGTTGTCGGAACCGACCGAGGCCCAGACATCGTCGATGACACAGACCTTGGCATGGACGTACACGGGCGTCCCGGCGTGATTCTCCAGGCTGTAGACGGCCACCCGGTCACCGCCGCCCCGTCGCAGGACTTCCAGGGCGCGGATCCGGCCCAGCAGATTCATCGGTGTGCTGATCCGCCCTTCTTGGTCCGGAAGTGGCGGCAGGACGGCGATCATCCGCAGGCCCGGATGATCTGCGAGAGCCTGAGCGAAGGGCTGGACGGCACTCTCTGACCACAAGTACTGGTCCTCTAGGTAGATCAGTCGGCGTGCCCGCCGCAGGGACTTCATGTAGGCGCGGGCGATGCTGCGTTCACCGTCGGGAGCGAACGGATAGCCCCTGAGGCGGTTCGGGTAGGTGCGCAGGATCTGGACCGTGTGGGAACCGCGGGGGCCCGGGTCGGGTTGCTGTACCGGGAGCGGATCCGCCTGGGTGTCCTCGCCCCTGAGTGCCGCCCGCAGCCGGCTGCGCGGGCTTCGACTGAGCGGAGCCGGGTCCGTCCACCGCTCACGGAACGTGGCCTCGACATCGCCCACGGCGGGCCCACGCACCGCCAGCTGGACGTCATGCCAGGGCGGACGGGAACCGTAGGCATCGGCAATGCGTTGCGCCTGCGGGTCACCTTGATGGGCGGCGTCGTCCCGACGGCTGTGGCACAGATCGATCCCGCCGACGAAGGCGACGTCCCGCTCGGGCCGACCCGGGTGGCGCAGCACCACGAACTTTTGATGGTGCGAGCCACCCGGCCGCACCCGCATGTCGAGCAGGCACTCCCCTCCCGCCTCCTCGATCTCCTCCCCCAGGTGATAGTTCTCCTGTTCGCTGAACTGGAACCGATCCAGGTGCGAGCGCCACACCAGCCCCTTCACGACGACACCCCGACGTGCGGCGTCGCACAACACGTCGCCGATAGCACTCTTCGGACCATCCAGCAGCTCGTCAGGGTCACCCCGCCAGTCCGTGAACATCAATATGTCGCCGGCCCGCTGCGCCCGCACGGCCGCGAGCAGCTCGGCGAAGTACACCGCCCCATGTACCAGGGGGCGGACGTCGTTGCCCGTGGACCATGCCGCACCGTCAGCATGGCGGCGGTCCACCCTCGACGCGGGATTCCCCCGCTGAGCGGGGGTGAGCAGCCAGTCGGCGCGTTCCACGTGGCAGCCCTTCCAGCCGACGGCCCTTCCGGGATCTCCTGGTAGATCCGTTACCCCCTGAACGCGTGACCACGCGATTCCTACTCCGCCAGTCCCGCGGAGACGTGCCAATCCCCTCGAATCGTGGAGACCTTCCTATGCAGCCAGCCCCTCACCGAGGCTGGCCCAGTAGTCGTATTCGTAGTCGATCGGGCTCTGAACCGCCGATGCCCTCAAGAAGTAAGACGGCACGGTCGCCGTCACCATCGAAGCCGTCAGCTGAGACCCACCCGGAACGTGGGGGAGGCGAATGACGCGACCGGCGGCGAATATCGCCGCTTTCGTCGGCTCGACCGTCCGCGGCCGCTTCGACGGCCGTCCGGTCCGCATCCGTCTCATCGGTGATCCGCTCACCGGCGACTACCTCACTGCGGAGCTCCCGGTCTGCTACCTGTAGCCAGGCCGGGCCGCCGGTCCGGTCACCGCCTGACGGCCCCGTCTGCGGGCCGTCAGGGCTGGCGCCGTGCGTAAGCGCGGCAACCGAGCGGTGATCCCGGTCCGGCGGACCAGCGAGGCCACCGGCTGCGACGGGGCAGCTGGGGCGGCAGACCGTCGGCCTTCGACCGTGAGACCTACAAGCAGCGCAACACAGTAGAGCGGTGTATGAACCGCCTGAAACGGTGGCGCGGTATCGCACCGTTGAAGCACCCGGCCCGGCGGCATCATCTCACCGCGGCCGCCGACCGCAAGTTGCGGAATCCGTCAACTGGTCAGATCGTGGAAGAGAGACCGTGGAGGACCGCACCGTGCCGGACCGGCGCGCGGACGCCTGGTATCTGGAGCGGCAGCCGCGACCACCACGGCAGACACGCGGTGGTGACCCTGGAGATCACCGGCCGCCGAGTTCGTTGACGTATCCCTCTCGGACAAGGCGACGTCGTTCGCGTGGCCGCCCCACGGCGCTCCCTCCGGATCAACGCATCGGGAGGAACACCGCAATGATCAAAGGGGCCGACGCACCCGTTCAGGGCGGCCCCCGCCGGAGCCCTCGATCTCCCTACTCTCTTCCGGACTCATCATGCCGATGCTTCTGATACAGGGTTCCTACGTGGTCAAGGGGACCCAACCGGACGGCGACACTGTCCACTTCACGCCTGCGAATCCCAGTGAGTGGGATCTCGTCGGCGGTCCTGGCGGCCGCCGGGTCCAGCACAGCGTGACGGGTCAGGCGACGCTACGGCTCGACGCGATCGACGCGCCGGAGACCCACTACGGACCGGATCGCGTCCACCAGCCCCTGCGGTTCGCGCACGCGGCGCGGGACGAGTTGCTGACACGGCTCGGCTTCACCGACGTCCAGCGCCAGGACGAGACCGTCACCGCCAGCGCCCCGGACACGGCACCAGGGTTCATCCTCACCCGAGGCAGCGACGTGCACGGCCGCTGCATCGCTCTCGCGGGCAGCGCCCCCCGGGACCCAGCGGTCTGGAGATCGACGTCGACGAGTCCGTCCTGCGGATGACGGTGAATCACCACATGGTCGCCGCGGGCCTGGCCTACCCGACGTTCTACCGAAGTCTGTTCACCAGTCTCCGTGCCGAGCTGGCGACCGTGGCCCGTCAGGCACGGGAGTCCGGCCAGGGTCTGTGGCCGAGCGACGTGACGACGACCGGCGCGAAGATCACGGGTCTGACCTCGCTCACCGAGGACATCGTGATGCTCCCGAAGCTGCTCCGGCGCCTGGTGGACTACCTCGGGCTCGGCAACGGCTCGCTGGCCCACTTCCTCGCCTTCCTGGCCGGTGTCCAGGACCGCTACTCCATCCTGCCCACCGGTGAGCGGCGCGCGGGCCTGCAGCACGTCGTGGAGATCACCGACGGTCAGACACTGAAGATGACGCATCCGGCCGAGGATCTGATCTTCGACGAGGCCTGAAAACATCGGCACGGCGTGCTGGGGACCTCGGCGCGCCTGGTGTGCACCAGCGCAGAGGCCTTCCCGACTGCGGCACTCGCCGCGACCAGCGCTACGCGGCGAGTCGGTGTGCGCGCTCGTGCCGAAGCCCTTGTCGCGCCTTGGAACTGCGCGGCTGGCTCCAAGACGTCCACACCTTGTCGCTGCAAACGGCTCAGGCGCCGTCCGGTACCCCCTGCGGATCGGCGGCGGCTGCGGAGAAGTCCGCCGCGGCGGAGGCTCGGCCCACGGCCCCTGTGGGAAAGGGCAGTTCGAGCGCAGTTCGCTGTCCGGTACGTCGGCGGGTACTGCAGCACGGCGGCCGCCGCCCTGGCGGGGGGCCTAGACGTGGCCGCGATCGACCGTGTCCGGCCTAGACACGACCGAGGACGGTTCCTGGCCCCGGAGCGGCTCACAGGTGCGGGGTGCAGCCGCCGGTTCACGCGGCGCGCTCATGAATTCAGTCATGCCAAGATCGCCTTCGAGCGGAAGATCGCCGACTACGCCTACGGCCCAGCGAGTTCTGATCCCTCAGCATGCGGCCCGCCTACTGGCCGCCGACCCGCACTTGCGTACGCTGCTCAGCTAGGGTCCGTCTTCAAAGATCGTCGGGTGCTGGATCATGGTCAGGTGTTGCGTCGCCATGAACTCACCGATCACGAGTGGAAGTTACTCGCTCCGCCGATACCCCCGCACCGGCCCGGGCCGACCGCGCTGCATGCCCGACCACGTCGCAGCAGACAAGGCCTACAGCTCCCGCGGCTTCCGCGCCTACCTACGGAAACGGGGCATCGCACACACCATCCCCGAGAAGGCGGAACAACAACGGCATCGCTGCACCCGCGGCCGCCACGGCGGCAGACCACCAGGATTCGACCGGCAGATCTACCGTCGACCCAACATGATCGAGCGCTGCTTCAATCGGCTCAAGGGCTTCCGCGGCATTGCCACCCTATACGAAAAGATTGCCACCTCCTACGAGGCAGCGGTCACTCTCGCGTCATTCGTGCTCTGGCCAAGATCCGTTCGAAGACGGACCCCAGGCCGCTCACTTGGGCGTTCGCCTGGGCTGCGGACGAGGCAGTGGCCCAAATCCTTGGGTGTGTTGGCAGGTCGGAGTGCCGTGGAGCCGGGTGGCAGGGCGCCGCGTCAGCGTTGGAGCGGGGAAGCAGATCGCGCGGCCGGTGCCACTCGCGCAACTGCGCCTCGTCGACGTCGTCAGCGATCGGCTTGGTGGCATGCCAGGGCGGGGACCTCTTCGAACGTCCAGGGAGTCGTCGTGGGTCGTATCCCGGTCAGTTCTCCTGCGGCACGGCCATCTCACCTAGGCGTGACCAGTCGTCCTGGGGGACGGTCACGTTCACGATGCGGGGTGTCTCGGCGAGGTGACGTGGCAGTGTCTCGCGGGCCGTCCGGAAGTGGTCGGAGCCGACGTGCGCTGCGCCGGCCTCGTCGTCGCGGAACGCCTCGATCAGGACATACTCCGTCGGGTCGTCGACGCTGCGGGACCATTCGAACCACAGGCAGCCCGGTTCGGCGCGGGTCTCCCGGGTGAACTCCCCGGAGATTTCGGGCCAGGCGTCCGCGTACTCGGGCAGGACGCGGAACTTCGCGGTGATGAAGATCATCGATGCTCCTCACAGACGGTGCGTGTGCCCGGTGGTCCCGACCCTGTCGGTGTTCCAGCTCAGGGGACGAGGATCGCGCGTCCCCGGACCCGGCCCTCGGCCAGGTCGGTGAGGGCGTCCTGGAAGCGGTCGAGCGGATAGGGGGTGGTGTGCAGGCGGACCCGCCCCTGGGCGGCGAGCACCATCAGCTCGCACAGGTCGTTGTAGGAGCCGACGAGGTTGCCGATGAAGTTGATCTCGTTGGAGATGATGTCGATGGTCGGCACGTCGATGTTCTCGCCGTACCCGACCACGTGGTAGTCGCCCGCGCGGCGCAGCATGCGCACCCCGTCCTGGGTGGCGCCGCCCTCGCCGACGAAGTCGATCACCACCTCCGCTCCCTGGCCGCCGGTCAGCTCCAGCACCTGCTCGACTTGTCCTCCGTCGGCGACGACACCGTGGTCGGCGCCGATGGAGCCGGCCAGTTTCACCGCGTCGGGGTTACGGTCGACGACCACGATCTCGGCGGCTGTCAGGGCTTTGAGTACCTGCACGCCGATGTGCCCGAGCCCGCCGGCGCCGATGACCACGCAGCGGTCGCCGGGCCGCAGCTTCCGGGCCGCCTTGGCCACGGCGTGGTACGCCGTGAGGCCGGCGTCGGCCAGGGCCGCGACATCGGCCGGCTCCAGGGAGTCGTCGATGCGGACGACACTGCGCGCGGAGGTCTTCAGGTACTCGGCGTAGCCGCCGTCCGTGTCGATGCCGGGGAAGAGGCTCTGCTCGCAGTGGACGTCGTCACCGGACCGGCACGCCCGGCACAGCCCACAGGTGATCAGCGGGTGGACGATGACCTTGTCGCCCTCGGCGACGTTGGTGACGGCGCTGCCGACCGCGTGCACCCAGCCGGCGTTCTCGTGCCCGATCGTGTAGGGCAGCGTGACCCCGGACTTTTCCGCCCACTGCCCTTCCAGGATGTGCAGGTCGGTCCGGCACACACCGGCGCCGCCGATTCTGACGACCACGTCGTACGGGCCGGTGACCGAGGGTTCCGGCACGTCGTTCATCTCGGGATTGCGGCCGTAGCCGACGACCTGGACTGCCTTCACGAGGCCTTCTCCCTGGCAAGCGGTGCGGGCCGCGGATCCGTGGCCCGGGGGGACTGGTCGGCCGCGGCCTGCGGGTAGCGGGTTCGCAGCAGGCCGCGGCAGAAGTGGGCGTTGCCGTCGATCGAGATGCGGACCGCGCGGGCGTACCGCAGGCGCAGCGGAACCTCGCCCGGCGGGAAGGGGTGCCCGTCATCGTCGACGAGGACGGGCTCCGACGGTGCCGTGCCCAGTCCGAGCGCCTCGCGCCGGCGCAGCAGCGCGCGGGTCGCGGCGGTGTCGGGCAGGTCGCCGAGCACCACGTCGTGCAGCTTGTCTTCGGTGAGTGCGGGGGCCTGCCGCAGCAGCGCGGTGAGGGCCCGCTCCATCGCCGCGGCGTGGGCCTTGCGCCGGAAGACGAGCCGCAGCCGCTCCAGGCTCTCCTCGGCCTCGTCGCCGAACGTGCCCCGGTACCCGGCGTCGGCGGCCAGGCCGCGGTTGATCAGGTCGGAGTCGTGGTGGTCGTCGAGCAGGACCGTGACCGAGCCGACGTCCGGCAGGGCGGCCAGGACGTCCTTGGCGTCGGAGGCCATGAGATAAGCGAAGTTCGGGGAGCAGAAGGAGGTCGGCAGCCGCAGGTGCACCGTCAGCCCGCGGTCGGGGTCGGCCTCGACGGAGCGGACGAAGCCGAGGTCGGTGATGGGTTCGTCCAGCTCGGGGTCGAGGACCACGTTGAGCGCCTGCCTGGCCCGCTGCTCCAGGCTCTGGGTGAGCATGTCACGCCTCCGAGGGCTGCGCCGCGACGGAGGCGGCCCCGGCCGGGCCTGAGGCCTCGCTCGCGGCCGGACCCGGGGCGGTGGCCGCGACCTCGGCCCCGGGGGGCACGGGGATGCCGTACATGGCCGCCGCGTACATGGCCGCCGCGTTCAGGCCGAGGATCTTCTTCTTCTGCTCGACGGTGATCGGCGGGTACTCGTCCTGCATGTTCTCGGGGATCTGGAAGTCCACGAACCGCTCGATCAGCCACCGGGGCGTCCACAGCGCGTAGTCACTCGAGAACTGGATGCGGTTCTCGTCCAGCCAGTACAGCAACTCCCCGATGATCTGCGCGAAGTAGCGCGGCCGGGTGTGGATGAACGGGATGGCGACCGCGAGTCCGGCGTGCACGTTGGGCTCCTGGGTGGCGATCCAGCAGAAGTCCTCCAGCCGGGGCAGCCCGCAGTGCTCGACGACGAAGTTCAGCTCCGGAAAGTCCGTCGCGGCCTTGTCCACGTCCGCGACGTCGAAGGCATCCCGGTCCAGCGGCCGGATCGTCGGCCCCTTGTGGACGTGGATGTTCTTGATGCCCAGTTCCTGAGCCATCTCCAGGTAACGGTAGGACCACGGGTCGTCCAGCTTGTAGCCGCGCGAGTCCCCGTGCCACTCCGCGGTGTAGAGCTTGGCACCCTTCAGCTGGAACCGGTCAGCGTCGCGCCGTAGCTGGTCCAGCCCCCGCTCCTCGTACCGGGGATCCCAGCAATGGTTGTAGGTGAGCTTGTCGGGATGCTGCCGGGCCAGCGCGGAAGCCTCCTCCGTCTGCCCGAAGCCGGTGCGGTAAAAGGCGCTGAGCAGGGCGGGCTGGAAGATCGCATGGTCCACGTACCCGTCGACGAAGAGGTCCTTCATCAGCCGCTGCCCGCCGTAGTAGAGGTACTCCTCGTACGGCCACACCTCCGATTCGGGGCTGAGATTGCGGTGGTAGTCGTAGAAGCAGTCGATGAACTGCTTGCCGTGGATGTTGAGCTGGTTCTCGGGGCGTGCGTCCCACAGCGCGATGTGCGCGTCCACGATGAAGAAATTCTCGCCGTCCTTGCTGTACACGTCGGCCTCCGTCCCTCTGAATGCCTCGTGCCACAAAAACGACGGTAGGCACGGAGCCGAGAGACTGCGAGTCGTGGCTGTCCCACGTCGAGACGACCGGGCGAGAGCACCACCCCGCCACCGCGATCAGCCTGCGCCGCTTTGGGGGGGAGATCAGCTTCGACCACCGGTCCGCGCCCGATGCGCGGGGGGATGTGGCGTGTACGGCCCAGGTGGTCACCTACGCCGGGCCCTCCGACGCAGGCCGAGTACGCCGAGCGGGCCGAGCTCGCCCGCGCCGAGCTCGCCTCCGCCCTCGGCAGCGCGCCGAGCCCGGAGGCCGAGGCGAGGGCCAAGGCCCTGCTCGAGCGTCTGGATGGCGCCGCGCACAACCCGCAGACGGCCGCGTAGTGGCGGGGATCGCGGTCGTCCTGGACCACACGACCGCAGGTGCGTTGTACGACCCGAAGGATCCGTTCAACGAGGCGGTCGCCGCGTTCTACGTCCAGGCCTCCGGCGGACTCGGTGACCTGTACGCGCCGGTCCTGTCCCTGACGGCCGGCGACGCCGAACGGCCCGGGCTGCTCGGCTACATCAAGGGGCTGCGGTTCATCCGGATCGAGGCGTTCGACACCGACGCCGCGGTCACCGCCACCGAGTTGTTGCGGTTCGGGCACTCGTGGGCCGCCGTCCACGCCATCCACGCCGCCCGGCCCTCCGCCGCCCACCGCGGCGGACGGTATCTACTCACCGTGACGCCCAAGGCGTACGCCGGCACCGGCGTCCAAGCCGTCCACCCCGACCAGTAACCGCCCGGCCACCCGGCCGCACACCGACACGATCGTCGCGTCGACCCAGGTTTGGCCGACCGCGACCTGGCAGCCACGAAGACCCGGAGCTGCTCTCGCCGGGAGCAGCACTGCCCGCCCGGGGCGGGTGTTGTTCTGACGTGCCCGGGCCGCTGCCAGGCGGCCAGGCCACCTCGATACCGGGCGCGGGTAGTCGCGCCCGGTATCGGTGCAGCGGCGGGCGGCCGCGCTTACCCCTCATGTGCGGGAGCGGGTCGGGGCTTGGTGGTCTGCGCGGTAGAGGTCGATGGCGAGGGCGACGGCGGCGCGGGTGGCGGGGTGGGGGTCCTGTCGGCGCCAGATGAGGTGGACGGGGACGGGCTCGGCGTCGCGCAGGGGGCGGTAGGTGATGCCGGAGGGTCGGTATTGGGCTGCGGTGGCCTGGGGGGTGACGCCGACGCAGCGGCCGGAGGCGATGGCGGCGAGCCAGTCGTCGATGTCGTGGACGTGCTCGGCGGCGGGCCGTTCGGTTTCGGGCCACAGGTTCAAGGTGGTGGTGCCGGTGCGGCGGTCGAGGGCGAGGGTGCGGGTGGCGACTTCGGCCAGGCGGATGCTGCGGCGGCGGGCCCAGGGGTCGTCGGAGGCGAGGGCCAGGTAGCGGTCCTCGTGGCCGACGAAGGCATGTGCCCAGGGTGTGAGGTCGAGGGCGCTGCGGATGACCACAAGGTCGCACAGTCCTTCGGCAAGCCCTCCGGTGGACGAGTTGTGGCGCACCAGCCGGAGCTCGATGTCGGGGTGGTCGTGGTGCCAGCGGCGCTGGAACTCGGTGGTGTGACGTCCGAAGGCCGACCAGGCGTGACCGATGTGCAGGCGGCTGTGGCCGGAGGCGGCCTCGGCGACGAGTTCGTCCGCCCCGGCCAGCAGCACGCGGGCTCGGGCGAGGACCTGCACACCCGCCTTGGTGGGCTCGACCGTGCGACTGGTGCGGTGCAGCAGTCGCACTCCCAGAATCTTCTCCAGGGCGAGCACGGTGCGGGATACCGCGGCCTGGGAGACGCCCAGCTCCAGGGCCGCGTCGGTGAAGCTGCCGGTGTCGACGATGGCGACCAGGCAGCGCAGGTGCCTCAGCTCCAGCCCAGCACCGCCGTCTCCACGGGAATCCATACGCTCAGCGTATCGATAGTCGGCTCGATGCATTTTGCGCATCACGGGAGGAGGCGCACGGTGAGGAGATGAAGACCTCACAGGACCTCCGCGTAGATGCGGATGCAGTGGGCCGGGGCGAGAACCGCTCGCTGAGCGGCTCGCTCTCGGTACGGCGCGGCTTTGCCTTGCTCGCTTTCGCCGGAATCGCGTGGGGAACCACCGGCGCGGCCGTGGAGGTCATCTTCCGGACCAGCGACCTGGGGCCTATGGCCATCTCGTTCTGGCGCTTCCTGGCCGGAGCGGTGCTGCTGCTGCCCGCCTGGGCACTGCGCCGGCCCTGCCGGGAACCGCGTGCGCCGCAGCCTGTGGAGCGGCGGACGCTGCTGCTGGTGGGCACGGGAGTGGGGCTGGCCGTCTTTCAGACCGCCTACTTCGCCGCCGTGCGGGACACCGGGCTGGCGGTGGGAACCATCGTCACGCTCGGTGCTGCCCCGGTGTTCACGGCTGCCAGCGGGCGCCTGTTCCTGGGCGAGCGCATCGGCCGAGTCGGAGTGCTGGCCGTCGCCGGGGCGCTGGCCGGACTGACCGTGCTCGTGCTGGGCAACCAGCCTGGCGTCGTCCGCCCCGCGGGCGTGGCGATGGCGCTGCTGTCCGCCGCCGGTTACGCCGTCTCCAACCTGCTGGGCCGGTGGACCGGACGGCACGGCATCGGCGAGGACGCTTTCACCCTCACCCTGTTCTCCTTCCTCATCGGCGCCGCCGTGATGCTGCCGCTGGCCGTCCACGAGGGCCTTGTCCCGAAGGGCGGGGACCTCACCGAAGCGGCGCTGTGGATGCTGTACATCGCCGCCATCACCACGGCACTCGCCTACCCGCTGTACTTCGCCGGCGTCGCCGTGCTCAGGGCCGCCACCGCGTCGGTGATGATGCTGCTCGAACCGGTCAGCGCCGCCGTCCTAGCCGTGCTGTTCCTTGGCGAACAGCTCACCGCGGCCACCATCGCGGGCACGGTGATCCTCCTCGGGGCCATCACCGCCCTCGCCCTCGCCGAGTCCCGCCTACCGGCGACCACTGATCTCGTTCACGGCCGTGCCGCTCACGTTTCGGTGCGCCGCTGAGGTCCGCTGCCACCCGACGCTGTCGGTAAGCGGGCCGAGGCCGGGCCATCGCGGTTGTCTTCGCGGTCGGGCACGAATCGGTCGGGGTTCTTGAAGCGGCTGGGATCGCGGTTGTCTGCGGCGATCATGAGCCGGACCGGCGATCCCTTGGGGATGGTGACGTCGGCGATGTCGATGTCGGCCAGGGTGACGTTGTTGGGGACGAACTGGACGGGCGGTTCGTAGCGCAGCACTTCCTCGATGAGGGGGACGGTCAGCTCGGGTTCCGCTGCAGGTCGTCGGGGTGGCGCAGCAGGGTGGGTGGCGTTGGTGATCAGGTTGACGGTGGTTTCGTGGCCGGCGACGAGCAGCAGGATGGCGGTGGCCACCAGGTCCGCCGGGGTCATGCTGCCGCCGGGGCCGGTGTCGGGGGCGAGGGCGCTGAGGATGCCGGGGCCGGGGTGGCGGCCTTTGGTGTCGATCAGGTCGGCCAGGTAGGCGCCCATTTCCTTGCGTGCCTGCTGCTGATCGAGGCCACCGCACGTTTCGCCATGGAACTCGGCTTCCACGTCACCCTTGTCACTGACGCCACCGCAGCCCTCAGCCCCGAGATGATGCACGCCACTCACGAACTCAATGGCTCCACCTACGCCCAGGCCATCGTCACCACAGAACAACTCATCGCCGCACTCGGGATGCCAGCGCCACTTGGGCCCACCGGCCCCGGTGGTGAGGTCAGCCGCCACTGAGCTGCCGCCTGCAGGTCCCCTTCCAGGTGCTTGGGGTAGCCGGGGATCGCCGGTGCCTGAACGTCCTGGGCGCTGGGTTCGGGGGCGGGTCGGGTTGCTGCTCGGCGGCCGTGACCGCCTCGGCCAGGGCCGCGGCTGCATCGTCGAGCAACTGCTGTTGCCGTCCGCGCCGATGTGGGACAGGCGGTGCAGATAGGCGCGGGCTGCCTCGTTGGCGGGGTGTCCGGGGCGGGGATGGGCTTCGGCCACATGGGCAGTCGCCGGGTGCACGGTGATCAGGTGATCCAGGATGCTGCGCTGTGCGTCCTCGACGAGTGTGTCGAGCTGGCCGGTCTCGAAGCCGAAGGCCAGCCGGTGGAAGAGGGCGAGGGCGGCCAGCAGTTGGGCGGTCTCGCCGTGGGCAGGTTCCTCGGCGAGGGCGAGGGCGTCCAGCATCTCGGCGGCGCCGGTGCGCAGCAGCACGGCGCCTTCGGTCTGTGGGTTGGTGAAGCGGGCGGTGAGGTGCGTGAGCATGTCCTCGTCGGGGAGGGTGCCCAGGGCCAGGGTCCAGATGTGGCCGCCGTGCTGCCAGGAGGCAGGTGAGGGCTCTTCCGGCCGGTACGGGGGGGGTCGTCCGCCTGGACGTAGCGCAGGCGGTGATCGAGCCAGTCGGCCGCGTCGGCGGCCAGCGCGTCGCGGAGGCTGCCGGGTATGCGGGCCGCCTTCGTGTGCCAGGGCGGCCAGGGCCTGCTCGGCGTCGGCCATGAGCTCGCGTGGTCGAAGCGGCCGCCAGGTGGCGCCACCGTCATCGCTGACGTGGCCGGTCACCGCGAGGTTCTCCCCGCGCTCGGTCGTCAGGTACCAGCGCATGGCCACGATCGGATCGTTGATCAGCAGCCCGGGTCCGTCGGGGCCGGGCAGCCACGGGTGGGTGTACACGCTGGACAGGGCGTAGAGGCGGTCGGTGTCGGGCACGCGGCATCTCCCTGGTCCCGGTGGTGTGCCGTCTGGGCGGGCTGTCGGTTCAGGCTGCCGCGCGCCGCGCCGCACATCGCTGTCGCGGGCGAGCGTTCCCGTGGTGCGGGAGTGCGGCGCTCGCGGCTGCCTGCGGCGATCCGCCAGGCGGTCGGCGGCCGGCGTTCACCACTGGCGGCCGGGAGTGAGGCTGGACGCACGCCGGAGCCGGGGAGGGGGGCGCGGGCGTGCCGGCGCCCGCCCGGGATGCGTGGAGGGCCCGGGCGGGCGC